>NZ_CP126253.1:0-62286 GCF_003234605.2 Curtobacterium sp. MCPF17_021
GACGAGACGTCCCTGCCGGCTGGTTGAAGCGCGCGGCTAGCACCCCCGGGACGACGCACCTCACGTGGCGCGGCCTATCTGTCGGCGCCCTGACCGGGCACCGCGTCATTCATGCGTGGCCTGACCGTCAGCATCTGAACGACCTATGGGATGCCGACGCGGCAGCCTTGGTCGTCATCGAGTGGGGTGAGTCCGCCACCGCCGACTGGATCATCGAGGCATCTCCCGATCTCCTTCTGCCGAGCCGGACCACTGTCGCGGGTTCAACACCTAGTGTCGAGCCCGTGAGCCTTCCCGATGATGTGGACGCCATCCTGCAGAACGTCGCGCGCTGGTCGGCCGGCTACTCGACCGGGTTGAAGTGGAACGAAGCGGACAAGCTCAAGGCCGACATGATGAACCGGCCGGCTCGATGGCAAGGCGTCACAGTCAAGCAGCTGCGCGCAAGATGCCGCGAACTGGGCATGAAGCCGAACGATATCGACACGATCGCTGACTTTCTGCAGCGCCGGAAGGACGGGCGCCGCTTCAACGTGCGTAGCACTTACCGCGACTTCCACTGGGGAGACTGAAGCCCCTGAGCCCTCTGGTCGGGTGCGGGAGGCTGCTTGAGGCGGGTGCAACCCCGACCGCCCAAAAGCCGGTCAGCGCCACCTGGTCGGGCCCCACCGCGCCGGCGGCCACTCCAGCGCCAAGCGCGTCGAGCTGTTCGGTATCGGACGAGCGATCGTATACCGGGCTCTGGACCGACAACCGATCGCTGACACCCGATCTGACTCTCCCCCGGGTTGACGCGTAGCTGAGGCCGAGGAGATCGCGCCAGCCGCCGTTCGACGTCAAAGAAGGGTGTGCATAACTACACCCCTGTAACACTTTTTTTCGCCCTATTCTATCGGTGGGATCGGGCTGCCGATCCGCTTGCCCACGCGGATCTACCCTCATCATGGACGGGATTACGCCGCGCGGTCGATGAGGAAACTTGTCCACACCCACCCTCAGGTGTGGGTCCTCGCCGGTAGAATGGAAACGTCCCCGCCGGGGACATGAAACGACCTCCCGGAATCTACGTGTTAGAGCACGTAGGGGAGGCCGAATCAATTTTCAAATAAACATCCGAACAAAAAGTGAGAACATGAAAACGATACTCGAAGTGTTGATCGGACTAGTCAACAGTACCGCTGCCGGGACTGGCATGTCCAACATGGGCCGTAATGGAGCCACGTACGGGAAGGCCGCTGTGGTTCTCGCGTACGCGTGTCTCGTACACGAAGTTGCACCGGTGGTGCTCGCAGTGTTGAACGCTGCGGGTCTGGCGTAGGCCAACGTAGGACGGGCGGGGCAACCACGGTTGTCCCGCCCGTTCTCGTGTAGAGCCACCCGAACGACGCGTTCGTGACGCCGGACCCCTACCGGTCCTTCGCCTCCGTGCCGTACTGCTGGCCGTACTTCTCACGGATTGCCTCTTCGACGACGTTGCGAATCGTCCCCTCGCCGCCGTCGACCGCTGCATCGATCAGGTCTTGCACGTCGAGTGCGAGTCGGGTGCTGAACGGGACCGTCACCTCGCGCCGAGGGCGGCCGCGGCGCGGCGCCGGCGGAGTCGCATTCGGTAACGGCGACGCCGGGGCCGGAATGGGAGTCGGAGCAGGCTCGGTCTGGCGGTAGTCGACCGGGTCAACGCGCTCGT
Source organism: Curtobacterium sp. MCPF17_021 (assembly GCF_003234605.2). Classification (NCBI taxonomy): domain Bacteria; kingdom Bacillati; phylum Actinomycetota; class Actinomycetes; order Micrococcales; family Microbacteriaceae; genus Curtobacterium; species Curtobacterium sp. MCPF17_021. The sequence goes on from NZ_CP126253.1 coordinate 1,688, forward strand.
CTGCGGCTGCTTGGGGTCGGCGTCGGGTCCTGAGATCGCCGGGTCGCTCCGGCTTTTGGTCGCTCATCGGATCACCTGATCGACGATGGCCGTGTACGCGTCGAGCACTGGTGCACCCTTCCTGTAGTTGCCGTACCACTCACCCGTGAGCCGCACTTCCTGCACGATCGCTCGTTCTGGGACGAGGGGCACCAACAGCATGCCTGTCTCGCGGAGCTCGTCGATGCTCGCCACGGCCGGTCGAGACATGATCGTCTCCCGGACTCCCCCGACGACGATCCCGGCTTCAGTCAACGTCACCGGGGCGCCGATGCGCTCTCGACTGTGTCGGAACTGTTGCACGGTCTTCCGGGCGCCGTTGAAGCCGTCAACACCGTCGTTCGTCGCGGTAGCGGCGTAGACGACGGTGTCAGCAGCGTTGAGGGCCGCCAGGGTCAACGGGCCACCCTGACGGTTGGGGCAGTCGATGACGACAAGATCAGCCTGCACGCCCTCGAGCGACATGCGGAGACGGAGCTCGGCGTGATCGGCCCGGTCGGCCTCGCGGTTGGACACGTTGCGCGCACTCGGCAGGACACGGAGGTTGGGCGACCAGGCGGTGGACACTGCCAGGTCTTCAGCCCACCCTTCTGGCTCCTCATTGCCGAGGATCGCACCAACGTGCAGCCCCTCCCCCGATGGTTCGACGTCGAGCCACTTCGTTGAAGCTGCCCGCGGATCCAAGTCGACAAGGAGTGTCCTGAGACCTCGTTCTGCAGCGATCATCGCGATGGACACTGCGGTCGTCGTCTTCGACACCCCACCGGACTCGCTGTACACCATGACTGTCTGCATGCAGGAAAGCATGCCAGCATGCATGCGTTCTGTCAAGCAATCAAGCATGCTTGCATTCATTCATTCATTCATTCATGAAAGAAAGCAGGCAGGCATGCAGGTCTTCATGCTGCTAGCTCGAGATCACGGAGCTGTTGGAGGGATCCGCGTCGCACGAACCGCATCGCTTCTTGGTGGTCGGCCCGACCGTCGCTGGAGCACGGGTACGCCGGGTACGCCTCGGGTCCGCCGTGGTCGTCGATGGATCGGAACATGACAACCTGCGTGGTGGGCGTTCGGTCGCGGCCGCGTCGGCCGGCCTTCCGGATGAGGTGGTTCTGCCACCAAGCCCAGAGGTCTCGCTCGTCGATGTATTGCTGTTCTCGGCGTTGGAGGATCCCGTCGACGCCGAGCTGCTTGGCCACATGGGTTCGGAAGTCCTGCAGTCGCCGGCGCCAGGCGTTGGGTGTGGCAATCGCGAGGGTCCAGCGACGCATGCGTGCGAGTGCTGCTCGTGCTCGGCCGAGGGGGATTCCTGCTCGGTCTGCGACGACTTCTGGTGCCTGCTCGTCGGTGGTCAGGCTCTCGTACACGCGGCGGGCGGTGGGTCCAAGTCCTGCGCGGGTGAAGACGTCGTGTCGTCCGGCGTCGAGCCGGGCTTCTAGAGCCTCCAAGAGGGTGACTCTCACGTCGAAGAGCTCGGCCGGGGGGCGGGCGGTCACATTGTGAAGTGGCCCGACATGTACCGAGGGTGTGGAAATCCGGTCCGTGAGCCGCCAGACCGCCGCGTTGGGGCCGTCTGCTTGGCGACGGCGAATGATCCATCCGGCCGCGTGGAGGCGGCGCAGGGAGCGGTCGACGGTGCTCGAGGGGATCCCGGTCGCGATCGCCACGGACCGAAGAGCGGCCCCGACGTCGCGGGAGCCGGAACGCAGCGACACCCAGGCGAGATAGGTCAGGACAGTGCTGTCGTGCAGGTCCGCCTCGGTGCGGGTCCAGCGGCCGGGGGAGGCGGTGAACGCCTGCAGCATGGCCTCGACGACGTCGACGATCCCGGTCAGCTGGCTGAGGTCGCGTTGTTGCCGTTCCTCGGGCGCGTACCGGTACAGCACCGCCCGCTCCTGCGCCTTCGCCCACTGCCGCTCCAGGCGCGCGGCCGCCTCAGCCGCCGTACGGGGCTCACGGCCGCCGGCAGGGCGGTTGCGGGTCCGATAGTGCTCCATGCCCGGTGCGGTCTTCGCGGCGTGCTCGACGTCGGCGAGGGTCCACCCGGACACCGCGGCCGCAAGCAGGCACAGGTAGCCGGTGCGCGACGGGTCACGGCCGCCAGCAACGGTTCCCATGTGCGCCTCACCCCACGCCGGCAGAGACCGGTGCACCCGGTGGTGGGCGTCAACCGGGCCGGTGGGGGAGGAGTCCGCGGGATCTGCGGTCGGGCGGAGCTCACGGAACGCAGCCGTGACGCGGAGGAGATCGCCGGCGGTAACGGTCGGGGTGCGGAGCACGTCGACGTCGTCGGCGCCGGCCATCACCTCCGACGCGCCACCGCGGGCGTGCGGGGTCAGGGGTGGGCGGACGGCGCCCGTGCGATCGTTGCAGAGCAGCCCGTGGTCAAGGGACGGCAGGACGGCGCGTGCGGCGCCGGCGAGCTGCGTCATCGTGGCCTTGTCGACACCGGCCAGGGGCACCCACACGTGGAACCCGCCCGTGGGGCTCGAGCGGCACACCACGTGCGGCACATGCGCGTCGCGGAGGATCCGCACCAGCACACCAAGGTCTTCGGCCGCCTGGTCGAAGTCCTCCGGGGTCTTCGCATCGAGGTCGAACGCGGCGAACCAGAACCGTCCGTCAAGGTCGGTGAGATCGATCGTCCACGGCGTCGACGGGGGAGTCTGCCCTGCAGTCGGGAACTTCGACGGGTAGCTGTTCGACCGGATTGTCCCGTCGGCTTCCGCGATCATGCGGTTCACGTACCGGCGAGGCGCGATCGAGCGCGTCAACGCCCAGGCGCTCTCCGGGGAGGACACGCGGGCAGATTGATCTGTACCGGGCGCAGCAACGTGCGTTACGATAGCGACACCTCCTCCTCTCGGGGTGGCGGTACGACGAAGGCTCCCGGCTCCAACCGGGCTTCTTCTTCGGAACTCTCACAACCTGATCTGTTTGCCGACGTAGCAGGTTGTGAACATGACTTGGGGCTAAGCCCCGGACCCCCGCCTCGTGCGGGGGTTCTGTCGTTTAGGCGGCTGTGTGGGCGGCCTCCCGGGGATCGTCGAGGATCGGCAGGGCGCCACGCTCAGCGATGAGCTGAGCGTGCAGGCGCTCGAGGTAGAGCGAGATGCTCAGGTTCCCCGATGCGCGGGCAGCGTCGTGATAGTCCTGCCCCGTGTCTGGGTGCAGCGCGACGTCTCGGATCCGCGCGGCGTCAACACCGCGGGGGAGGCGATTGCGCTTCACACCTGCGTTCGATCCGGTCATGCGAACGAGTCTGGTGTTAACACGCGGTCTATTTCGGGAGGCTGCGTCGGTGTGTCGGATACCGCTCATCGACTGCCCTCTCCCTAGGTGCGTGACTCGAAAGGCCGGGCGTACGCGCGACGACGTCCCCTGTCGACGGCTCCGCCCGGCACAAACGTACCTTATCCGTGCACCGGAGATGTCGTGAATAGAGCCGACTTCTGGGAAAGGAAGCGTGCGATCGACCCGTGGAACAGCTCGGGCTCGCGGTTGAGCTCCATGCCGTGTGGGCAGGGCGCGATCTCCACGAGGGTGGCTGACGCACCTGGTCTGGCTGCGAAGCGCTTGGAGACCTCGAGAGGGACGTCGCGGTCGCCCGAGCTGTGGATTAGGAGGATCGGCAACCCAGCAGGCGGCGTGGGACGCATCCAGCGCGCGGGGATGGCCTTCCGGAGGCCGGCAAGGCGAGCGAGACCCGGGATCGTGAGCGTGAGAGCCCCCAGCGAGCCGAGAACCCCAGGGAATCCAGCCTTGGTTGCGCCGGCGCGCAGGGCCGCGAACCAGTCGAGGGCTGGGCAGACGAGGATCATGGCGTCGATCCGGTTGCGGAGGGCGGAGCGCGCGGCCGCGTGTAGAGCGATCGTCGCCCCCATTGACCATCCGACGAGCACCAGGCGCTCGGCTCCATGGTTGATGGCGTGACGCATGGCCGCATCCAGATCGTGCCACTCGTCTGTGCCGAACGTCGCGGGTAGACCGCGGCCGTCTTCGACGTCACCGCGGTATCCAATGACGAGGGAGCTCATTCCGGCAGAGAGGGTATCGGGTACGGCGCGGAGGATGGCTTGCCGGCCCGAGTGGATCCCGTGCACGTGTATGGCCCAGGTGATGGCGCCGGCGACGGGGAAGTACCACGCCTTCCGGGGGTCGCCGTCTGCGGTGATCGCAACCTCTTCGAAGGAGGACGACACCGCCGCTGGAGTGTCAAGGAGGTATCCGCTCCAGACAAGCTTGTCCTCTGCTGCCGGGACGATCGCGGGTTCGCCCAGGATCGTCCGGCGGACGTGACGGCCGTCGTCATCGAGCACGTCCCCGACGAGGATGCTGTGCTGGCCGTCGTTGAAGTACACGCGGTACTCACCTGGACACCGTGTCTGCTCCTCCGATGGGACGGCGATGCTGGCGGAGTCGACGTCGACGACGGTGACGGTCCGCTTCGGCCGCGGGTGAATCGCCTTCTTCGCGACCACCACGCCCGCGGCGGTCGCGGCCGCGATGACCGTCAAGGTGGCTGCCCCTGCTGCTACACCGATAGCGCCCATGCGGTGACTCCCTTCGCGAGCCGTTCGTCGACGCGCTGTAAGTAGCGCTGCTCTTGTTCTGTGACCTCGAGGCGGCCGGCGACGATCTTGTCGCGGAGCTCGATGTACCGCTGCGCAGCAACCACCTCTGCGCTGCCCTGGAGGCGCAGCAGGGGCCGGGCGGTGCTCTGGTCGCGCGCTGACATGACGAACAGGCGGAGCGAGACAAGGCGCCACCGAAGGACAGTGACGAGCCGGCGCAGGGTCCGCCACCCGTGTGCGACACCGATGGCGACGATGCCGGGGTAGAAGAGGCTGTTGAACACGACCAGCATCGCCCGTGAGAACGGGGTCTGCTGTCCGTCGATGAACACTCTGGTGACGTCGACGAGCTCGGCGATGATCGCGAGCACCACGAGCGCAAAGCCGATGATGAACAAGATGTTCACGCCGCGGCGCTGGGGCAGGAGCACGGCGATGGAATCGGCGGCGAACCAGCCCATAGCGACCATGTAGATGACGATGTGCACCCACGTGGCCGGGTACTGCAGGTGTTCGTGGATGTAGGTCGTGGGCTTTCCGTTGTGATCGGGAATCGCCATGAAGGTGACCGTCTCGGCGAGGAGCACGGCGATCAGGATGGGCAGGCGCGACCGGGCCTCCGAGCCAGCGTGGGCGCGTGTGGCGTCCCGCAGGAACCAGAACGCTGCAGTGGCTGCGAGTACCTGGATCAGATCGATGGCATTGACGTCGCCTAGGAGCGCATCGAGGGGTTCGACGGGCCAGACGACGCCCACCGTGGCGATGCCGACGACGGCAAGCGCGGCGGCAAGGAACGCCGGACGTCGCGCTGCATTACCCATCGCATTGACGCGGAGGAGCAGGAGTCCAACTGCAGCCCAGAACGCGGCCGGGATCACGCGAAGGCTTCCTCGCTTACAGACAGCGTGGACTTCTGGAGGCGCTCGAGCAGGAGCATCGCTCCGCGCTCCGCCACGAGCTCTTCGACGTCGACAGCGCCGGCATCCTCGAGGGAGGTCCGCACCGGCACGCGGGCCCGTGCCGCGGTGATCTCTGCGGTCACGCCGGCATAGCCCCGCTCCATGACCTCGACGGGCACGTGGCACCCTCCATGTCCCGCGGCAATGTGCATGAACTCGTGCAGGATCACGAACAGCTGGTAGAGGCGGGGGTCGTCAGGGTGGAAGTACACCCGTCCGGCGTCTGCAGTGTCGAGGTACAAGCCTGTCACGCTCGCGGGATGGTCACGCGGAGGGAGCGAGTTCAACGGATCGATGATGAGCGGCTTACCGAGCCAGGTGGCCACGGCCGTTCGCAGGGCATCAAAGGTGAGCGGGCCGGCGGGCAGGGACAGCCTGGCGATGGCGTCCTCAGCAAGCTGGGTGGTGAGTCGTTGCGTTCGGATCTTCTTCATTCAGTACCTCCCCGCTCAGTCGGCGCCGCGGCGCGGATCGCTTCGGCAATCGCCAGGAGCTCGGCTGGAGACGCTGCGTTGACCGAGCGCGCGGCGATCCCAACACCAGTCTCTGCCAGGGCGATCTCCACTTCCAGCCGTGCGTCGACGAGATCGACGACACCGGGGAGTGCGATGCGCAGCAGATACTCCGGCGGCACATCGAAGAAGTCCGCGATCGCACGGAGGTCATCACTGGTCACGTCTGTGGGCTCGCCGGCGAGGAGGCGTTCCCAGTCGGCACCAGCGAGGAGCCGTCCGCGCTTCGCCAGTGCTGCGCGAATCGCGCGGTCGAGCGGGGGAGTGGGGGTGCGGGCGACGTGCAGTGCGACAAGCTTCCGCAGCCGGTAGCCGAGAAGTGCTGGCTCCAGGCGTTCATCCCGAGGAGCGTGCAGCCGATCCATCTCGGTGATGGCCGGCTCCAAAAGCTCGCCGACTGAGACACCGAGCGCTTCCGCGATCGTCTGCACGTCGTTCGTGTTGAACGAGGTCTCGCCGCGGGTGCGCTTGTAGTAGTAGCCGCGGCTGAACCCAGCCTGCGCGATCAGAGCTGGCGTCGTGATCCCGCGCTGGATTCGCAGGTCATCGACCGCGTCAACGAACGCCCTCGAGAACTCGTTCGGTTCGCCGCTGCCCTGTCTACCCACCCGATGACCCTATTGGCGCACTGGGGGAACTGTAGAAGCCTCAAAAAGAGCGCACAGCAACACACGCGGCTCTAAATAGAGCATACTGGGACGGAAGTTCTACCCCCGGAAGAGGGGCTGAGCAGCCGAGACGGGCACCAAACGCCGAGAGGGGATCGCGATGGCTGAGCACACAGGTTCCCGGCGGCGAAAGCAGTTTGCTGTTCCAGATGCCACGGCGGCCCGTCCTTGTGCTTCGTGGGGGCGGGAATGACGCGCGAGCGCTTGACCGGACCCCATCTCCAGCAGGTCACAGACGCAACTCGTGCGTACCGTCGGGCACGTGCGATTCGGGACGAGGCGATCGCCGAGGCCGCCGTGATCCACGGCGGCGATGACACTGCGTTCCACGCCGGGTTGAGCCCGACGCGGGTCCGGCAGATCGTTCGGGAGCTGCGTCGACAGGGCTGGACCTCGACAAGCGACTCTGAGAGTAGGGCGCCGCGATGACCGGGGCGATGACAGCAGACCGTCAGCGCCGCCACGACCCGCGCGGCGTGGCAGCAACCCACCTGAACCGTGGGCGTCCGGTGACGTTGCTCCGTTGGCGGCACACGGCTGATGGATGGGTGTACGACACGCGTGTTGGTGTGTACCTCGGGTCGACCCCTGATGTCCTGCGACTTGGGGTTGACGGGGACGAGCAGTCCTTCGATCGGGACCAGTGGGTGGTGGTGTCCCGGTGAGCGAGCAAGGTGGCGGCGCCGGCGGCATCGTTGCCGTGGGCCTGGCGCTGGTGCTCCTCCTGCCGGTTGGGGTCGTGACGCTCCTCGGTGGCGGCGATGACTGCACCGTCTCGAGCAGCAGCGTCGCCCAGACGGTTGCGAAGGGATCGATCCCGGAGAAGCCGATCGAGGGCTACGGCAAGGAGCAGCTGACGAACGCGGCCGCGATCATGAACGCCGCGACGGCACTGCACCTCGACAGCAAGGCGCAGCTGGTCGGCGTCATGACGGCGATGGGTGAGTCGGGGCTCCGGGTGCTGGACCGCGGCGACGCGGCAGGCCCGGACAGCCGTGGCCTGTTTCAGCAGCGCGCCAACGGGGCGTGGGGGTCCTACGAGGACCGCATGAACCCGAAGATCAGCGCGACGAACTTCTTCAAGAAGCTGCAGACCATCCCCGGATGGGATCAGATGACGCCCTCCCGCGCCGCGAACAAGGTGCAGATCAACTCCGATCCCGACTACTACACGAAGTACGTCGCGGCCGCGACGAAGGTCGTCAACGCTCTCGCCGGCGTGAAGGTGGCCACGAGCACCGCCGCGTGCGTCAAGGACGCTGCAGGCAACTACGCCCCAGCGAACGGCACGAAGCCGGGCAAGTGGGGCGGGTACGACAACGGCAAGATCCCGCAGAACCAGCTGCAGATCATCCCATGGACCAAGGACCAGTCCTGGATCGGGTCGATGTACCTGCGACCGGACGCCGCGCAGGCCCTAATCAAGATGAGCGCCGCGTTCAAGGACGAGTTCGGCTACGAGCTGCCCCTGAACGACGCCTACCGCAGCTTCGCGCGGCAGGAAGAGGCCAAGCAGCAGTACGGCGGCAACGCAGCGACCCCCGGAACCTCCAACCACGGGTGGGCCCTCGCGGTCGACTTCGGCACGCAGTCACACCACACGATCGCCTACGACGACGACACCTACGCCTGGCTGAAGAAGCACGCCGGCACCTACGGATGGGTCCACCCGGCATGGGCGGAACCCGGCGGGGTCGGCCCGCACGAGGCATGGCACTGGGAGTTCCAGGGAGTGAAGACCGCATGAGCGACCAGAGCATCGAACCCGACACGTTCGACCCGGCCACGGTGCCCCCGTTCCCCGTCATCACGCTCCACCGTGACGAGGAGAACCGCATCGTGGTCAATGGCCGCGCCGTCGGCGTGGAGACGGGCGAGAACTGGCACGCAGCCGGCGTCGAAGCAGTCGCGAAGCTCGCCGCAGACGATGGGCTGCCGGCGGTCCGAGTGCGCGCGATCGACACTCCAGAAGAGGGCTCGGACGTCGGCGAGGAGCACCGACTCATCGTCACGGAGGACGGGCACGCCTACCCAGTTGATGAGGAGGTCGAAGCTCCCGAGAAGCGCCACCTGCTGACCCGGAAGACGCTCACGGCTGCCGTTGCCGGCGGAGCCGTCGTGGCGATCGCGCTCGCGGGAGCGCTGACGTTCAAGCTGACTCACCAGCCGGAGCCCGTGGCCACACCTTGGTCCGCGCCACGGCAGGGGGCGAACATTCCGGTGCCGGTCCCCGAGGGTTTCGCGCAGTCGGCGGCGTGGGCGCGGCTCGTTGATGACCGGAGCACGGCCGTGGCCACCGGCGCGCACGAGGTCGTCGTGACGGCTGCCGACGGGAAGAACCTCCTCGGCATCGACACGCGCACTGGTCGCACCGTGTGGCGCGGCAAGGGTGCCCCCTCGGGGTCGGCGGGCCTCCACCCCACGACAATCGACGGCAACACCGTGCTCGCCACCTCGAGCAGCACGGCCATCACCGCGTGGATTCTCGACGGTCCCGACGGCGCCGCCGCGAAAGCACAAGAGGTCGCGCTGCCGACCGGGTCTGACGTCACATTCGACGGTTAGACACCGTTGATCAACCTCGGCGACCAGACCGCAGCGACGATCACCGCGAAGGGGAAGCTGCACCAGGTGGACGTGCCCGTGGGTGCGACGCCCGTCCTCGCAACGAACACCGCGGTGATCGCGTCCGACGGCGACGCGTGGTGGCGGATCGATCGAGACAACGCCCGGACCAAGAAGGAGCTCCCGCGGCCGCCGCGTGCGAAGGGCGCGGCGTCGCAGGTGTACGGGATCGATGACACGCACCTGCTCGCGGTCTGGAAGGCCGACCGTTCCGGCGGGAGCGACCGCGTCGCCGTCATCGATCTACAGCGCAACCGAGTGGTCGGCGCAGCTCCCGTCGACTCGTCCGCTGTGCCGTCCTCGGCCGACGTGCTGCACACCGTCAGCGGCCGCACAGTCGCCGTCGGCGACGTCGTCGTGCAACTGCAGGGCGATCGCGTGCACGTGGCGGCCACGGACAACTTCACACCCGACGTCGTCAGCGACACCGCGGTGTACGGCACGGCACAGTCGGCGTCCGTAGCGGCCGCCCTGACCAGCAAGAGCACCCTGCGCGGCGAACCGTTCCCCGGTGCTCTCACCGGCACCGGCACGACGAGCGGGACACCGGTCCTGCCGTCGGTCGTGAACGCCGACGGTGCCTTCGTCGTCGCAGCGAAGGTTGCCGCCACCTACCTCTACAAGGCCCCGAGCACTGGAGCGTCCGAATGAGCCCCCTTCCCGACCCCCGCGTCACGATCACCAGCACCGGCAGCGGGTCCGTGACCATCGACGGCACCGAGAGCGCGCTGCAGGCGTCAACGCCGGGCGCCGCACGCGACGCCGCGATCCTCACTCTCCTGGGCCAGGCACGACGGGTCGGACACCCGGTGCTTGCTGGTGTCCTCGACCCGGCGATGGACACACCCGTTCACGGGTGGGGGGAGCTGAGCATCCTGGTCGACCCGGACGGCACCGTCCGGGTCGGGGAGCACGGTGCCGCTCCGCAGGTCCCTGCCGAACCGTGGCTTGGCAGCGACGAGCCGATCGAGGCAGACCCGGTCGCCGATGAACCGGTGGCGGTGTCGGTCGACGACATCGCATGGTCGACCGTGCTGCGAACGCCGGCGCCGCCGCAGCAGGTAGTGCTGCTCGAGGTGAATGGCAGCGAACCGATCGTCGTCACCGGCGCGGCGATCTGCGGGCGCCGGCCTCTCCGAGCATCGCTGGAGGACACCGCGGCGCTGCAGGTGCTCGAGGACCCGACCCTGTCGCTGTCGAAGACGCACATGCGGATCGAGTGGGTCGGGTCGGAACCGACCGTCACCGACCTGCACTCCGGCAACGGCACCACCCTCACCCGCCCGGGGATCCGCAGCACCGTGGTCCGGCCCGGGATGCCGACGGCGATCGCGGACGGCGACGTGCTGACGGTGTGTGACTGGTCGGCCACCGTCCGGCTGCCCCGCTGACCAACCGAATCGAAAGGAACGAACGATGAGCGCAGCAACACACCTGCCCGTGGCGTACAAGTGCGGCCACACGGAGAACCGGGATCTGTCGGACAAGCCTGCAGGCGAGCGGGCTCGTAGTGCCCGCTGGTACGGCGAGCACCTGGTGTGCTCCCGCTGCTTCAAGAAGCAGCAGGGCAACGACGGCGGCGACCGGGCCGCCCGTGAGGCGAAGGAGCTCGCCGAGGCCACAGATGCCGCTGAGCGCGACGGACTGCCGCCGGCATTGATCGGCACCGAGAAGCAGGCAGCGTGGGCGCTGCAGGTCCGGCACCGGATGATCCGGAACGCCTACGCGGAGCTTGTCGAAGCCGGCACCCTCGATGACGCCGACTTCCAGGCGGACGTGCTCGAGCCCGCGGCCCGCATCGACCGGGCCAGGTGGTGGATCGACAATCGCGATCAGCCAGCGACCGACCTGCCCGATCTCCTCGCCGACCCCGGCACCATCGACGCCGGCGCATCGACCGAGAACGTGGCGTAACACGATGGTCAACCGATTCGTGCAAGCCACCGGCGAGGCCGTGGCCCCCGTCGACGAGGCGATGGGGGGTGAACCCGACGCCCTGTTCGGCGTCGACGCCGACGCCCTCTCACTGCGCGGCCCCGCCATCCCCACCGGTGAACAAGTACCAATCGCGGCCGATAGCCCAGAGCGGCCGTTCGTGGAGATCACCTCGGCACCAGACCTGGTCGTCGTCGGACTGCACGGGGGTGCCGGCACGTCGACGCTGGTGCGGCTGCTCACCGAAGCCGGCGACGGATCGGTGCTGGATGCCGGCACGCAGTGGCCGGTGTTCGCCGGCTGGCAGCGGCCGGCTCCGACCATCCCGGTGGTCGCCGTCGCTCGCACCCACTACGCCGGCCTCGACGAGGTCACCCGGCTCGCTGGCCAGTGGACCAGCGAATCCCTCCCGGGCGGTCAGCTGATCGGCGTCGTCCTCGTCGACGACGCCCCGAAACTCGCCACCGCGCAGCAGACCGCTGCACGGCGTGCGCTGCGCATGACACCCCACGGGTGGCATGTGCCCTGGCAGGAGACGTGGCGGCTTGCCGCACCGGCCCTGCCCTCGCTCCCACGCCGGGTCCGAGACATCATCCGCGACGTCCGCCGCCAGGCGGAGCGCATCACCGAAGGAGCATCCGCATGAACGTCCTCTACACGCTCACCGTCCTCGCCGCGAACTTCGACACCTCCGGGGAGCAGCCCCCGGGCGTCGACGGGATCAGCACCGTCATCCGATGGATCGCGTGGGGCGTCGCCGGCGCCTGCGTCATCGGCGTGCTGTTCGGCCTCGGTTACCTCGGGAACCAGCGCCGCCGTGGTGAGACCCCTGAGCACCTGCAGGGCATCATCATCTCGATGATCGCCGCCGGATCCACGGCAGCGGTCGGCGGCCTCATCGGCGCCCTGGCTGGGTGACCGGCATGGCTCAGAAGGATGACAACACCGTTCCCGAGACCGCGGGCGGTAACTCCAGCCCGTTCACCGCCTGGTGGTTCATCGCCGCCGGCTTCGTGGTCCTGGTCATCGTCGGCCTCATCGTCGCGTTGTTCCTGCCGCAGCAGAGCCGAGAGACGGCTCCGGCGACCACGACGGAGTCGGCGGCCGCCGGCGACGGGGCGCCCTCGAGCGCACCCGTCGCCGGCGGGACCGGCGAACCCGCCAGCGACACGTGCAACGTGCCGGTGAAGGACACCTCGATCCCGACGGAGGGGCCCAAGGCGGAGTGGGTGCCGGACGGGTACGTGCTGGTTCCGACGTCGAAGACGTACGGGCCGGTCGCGAATGGTTCGAAGTGGGGCTGCTTCGCGCACTCGCCGACTGGTGCGCTGTTCGCTGCGGCGAACTTCATCGACGGTGTCTCCGGCGGCGAGTACGCCGCCTTCGCGAAGGAAGCCGCGGTCGACAACACGGCCCGGGACGCGTGGATCGCGGGTGAGGACCCTGACCTGCACACCCAGACCGGCGGCGACGTCGCCCAGTTCTCCGGCTTCCAGTTCATCGGCACCGACGATGACGCCGTGACCGTGCGGATCTCCGCACAGCAGGGCAGCACTGTCGGGGCGTGGACAGTCGCGCTGGTGTGGGACACGACCGCGCAGAACTGGAAGGCGGACCTCGGTACGAGCGACCTCACCGTGGCAGAAGTGACCAACCCGCAGGCATTCACCGAGTGGTCAATGGACGACGGGGGAGGCGATCGGTAGTGGCTGACAAGTGCCATTTCTGGCAGGTCGGCTGCAAGCTGCAGAACGCTGCCGATGACCAGATCACCCAGTGGGTGAAGAGCCTCGCGGAAGCGGGCCTCGACTTCCTCAAGGTGATGAACACGTTCTGGCTCAACGCACCGTCGCCGACGGTGCAGGACAACACCGTCATCGACACCCTGCAGAACAACCTCCACTGGTTCACGGCTGGTTTCGCCGTCATCGGGCTCCTCTTCGCGCTCGGGAGGATCGGCTTCACGAGGCAGATCCGCTCCGGCGGCCGCGGGTTGAAGATGATCGTGCACCTGGTCCTTGTGCAAGGTGTCTCCGCGGCACTTGTAACGACGCTGATCAAGTCCACCGATGACTTCTCACCGTGGATCGTCAACAAAGTCACGGGGCACGATCTCGACCTGTCGCAGGTGCTGTCGGTGCAGTTGATCATGCAGCCTGGGATCGGGCCGGGCATGATGATGGCCCTGTTCGGCTTCGTCGGCGCGATCGCCAACCTCATCCTGATGATCGTGCGCGCAGTGATCATCTCCCTGATCTTCGTGTTCCTGCCCTCGCTGGCTGCCGCGTCCGAGAGCGAAATGGGCGACCAGGCATATCGGAAGGCGCAGGGGTGGTTGTGGGCATTCCTGCTCTACAAGCCGGTCGCCGCCATCATCTACGCCTTCGGGTTGCTCTCACTGCGGGGTGAGCCGGTCAAGGACCTCAGCACGGCCGGTACCGCTCTGATGGCGACGACACAGGGAGTCGCGACGCTCGCGCTGGCCGGACTGGCGCTCCCAGCGATCATCAAAGCGATCGTTCCGATGGCAGCCCAGGGTGTGTCCGGGATGTTCTCCGGCGGCGCGGTTCTCGCGGGCGCTGCGGCGACCGGCGCAGCGATCGTGACCCTTGGTGGGTCCGCCGCAGCCGGCGGTGCGGCCGCGGCAGGGGGTGCCGCATCCGGTGCCGCTGGCGCCGCCGGTTCCGCCGGCTCGGCGGGCTCCGCTGCGGCAGCCGGGGCGACCCCTTCACCCGCTGCAGCTGCTGGGTCCGCCGGTTCTTCGAGTGGTGGCGGTGCAGCCGCTGGAAGCAGCTCGGCCGCGTCGGCCGGTTCCAGCGGCCAGTCAGCCGCCGGCGCGGGCGCCAGCTCCCCGCAGACCCAGGGCGGGACGGCTGGCGGAGGCCAGGGGGCATCGACGTCGAACGGCTCCGCTGGTGTCGCCGGTCCCTCCGGCTCGGCCGGGAAGGACGGTTCGTCGAGTGGCGGCGGCCCGGATTTGACCTCGATCGCAAAGGGAGCGAACGGGGCAGCAGGCGCAGTGAACAGCGCCGTGGAAGGAGAAGACCAATGAGCGATCAGAGCTATCAGGCGCCGACGTACGGCAACATCACCCCGCCCGGAAAGCAGGGGTTCTGGGGCCTGTCGTTGGGCGTTCTCGGCATCGCCGGGTTCCTGCTGTTCATGGTGATGATCGCCACGATCGTCACCCAGTACATCGCCGCTGGCGTCCTCGCCCTGCTCGCGATCGCCGTGGTGATTGCGTCGGTGTTCAAGGACAAGAGCGACCGCACGATCTACCAGAGAGGCGTCATCCGCATGTTCTTCCGCAGCCGCGAACGCCGCGGCGACACCGTCCTCGTCCAAGGCCCGGCGGGCCGGGCACCCGATGGCCGTACGCGGCTGCCCGGGCTGCTCGCGCCGAGTGAGCTCAGCGAGCACGTCGACAGCTACGGTCATCGGTTCGGTCTCATCCGGCTCCGCGGGGTGAAGCACTACACCGTGGTGCTCGAGGTGTTCCCCGACGGCGACGCCCTCGTCGACGCCGAACGGGTGGACTCGATGGTGGCCCACTGGGGTGCGTGGCTGGCGGCGCTCGGCGAGAGCGGAGACATCGTCGGTGCGTCCGTCAGTGTCGAGACCTCCGAGGAGACCGGGCAACGCCTCGAGCGGATGGTGAACGGCAAGCTCGATGAGACCGCGTCTGACTACGCCCGCGTTGTCGCGAAGTCGTTGCCGGAGGAAATCCGCGCGAACACGCCGATGGTGTCGACGCGCATCGCGATCACCTTCAGCGGCCGCGGCTTCGACAAGGAAGGTTCCGATCAGGGCCTGCAGGCGATGGCGGCGGAGATCGGTGCGCGTCTGCCGATCCTGATGGTCGACCTCGGTTCCACCGGCGCCGGCAGCGGCGTTCGTGCCTGCACGGCGCAGGACATCGTCGATCACGCTCGAGCGGCGTACGACCCGATCGTGGCGCCGGCAATCGAACAGGCACGCGCAGACGGCGGCACCGGCCTGACGTGGGCGGACGCAGGCCCGGTGTTCCAGCGCGAACACATCGACCGGTACTACCACGACCGTGCCGTGTCGAAGACGTGGGAGATGCACGTCCCCCCGACGGGCACGTTCCGCTCGAGCTCGCTCGGCGCGGTCCTGCGCCCCGTCTCGGGCGTCCTCCGCAAGCGGGTGACGCTGCTGTACCGGCCCGTGTGGGACAAGGACGCCGTCGACGCGGTGGGCAAGGAAGGCAGCAACGCGGAGATGGTCAACAGTGCCAAGTCCACCGCGGCGCAGCGGCGCCGGCTCCGTGCCGCCCGGCAGAGCGAGGAGGAGCTGCAGGACGGCGCCGGCCTGCTGTTGTTCGGGTTGCTCGTGACCGCGACGACCACCAACACTGCCGAGTTCGCCCGGCTCGACAAGGTCATCCCGGGGCTGACCGCTCGTGCCGGCCGACTGCGGATGCGAGAGGCGCTGGGTAATCAGGCCGTCGCGTTCCAGGCAGGTCTCCCTCTCGGCGTCGTACCGATGGCCCACGCCCCGCTCGGCCAGTTCATTCAGGAGTGGATCTAATGCCCACACGTACCGCGCTCGGCCTCCGAGCAACAGAACAGGACCTGCAGGACGGGATGCAGCTGACGCGCCGCGAGGCTCGCCGGCTGGACCGGCAGGTGCGTCGCATGTCAGCAAGCGTTACCGGTGTCGCGTCCGAGAAGCGATCGCTGCGTGACCGGATCTTCGGCGAGGCCAAGGACCAGCAATCCACGTCAGCGACCCCCGGCCCGAAGGGCTGGATCATGCCCGGCGCCGGGCGGGTGAACCACATCGAGCCGCAGCCGGAAGGATTCGGTACGAGCGTGCACGTGTGCGGGCTGTGGCCGTTCGCGCTCGGCGCCGGTGCACCGATCGTCGGGGTGCCACTGGGCCGGCACCTGCTGAACGGCTCCACGGTGTGCGCGGATCCGATCTCGTGGTTCCTGACCAAGCGGATCAACAACCCGTCCTGCTTCATCATCGGCCGACCCCACCTGGGCAAGAGCGCCCTGACGAAGCGGATCATCACCGTGCTGCGCGCGTGGGGCGTGCTGCCGATGGTGCTCTCCGACACCAAGGGCGAGTATTCCGACCTCATCAAGGAGCTCGCCGGTCAGGTGATCCGGCTCGGCCGCGGGCAGTCGGCAGTCAACCCGCTCGACTTCGTCGACATCATGGCCGAGCTGCGGCAGATCGGCGAAGGCATCGAAGATCCTGCCGCTCGTGCGCAGGCAATCAAGCGTCGTGACGAGGCGCTCGAGGAGATGCGCGGCCGCCGGATGACGACGTTCATGGGGCTACTCTCGATCGCCCGGAACGGTCGACTGGAGAACCACGAGTCGAACGTCATCGCGGCAGCGCTCGCGATGCTCGACGACCGGTTCACCGAGACGGCGCCGCTGATCGAGGACGTTGCCGCGCTCATCCGGTCACGGCCAGAGCGTCTGTCCGAGATCGTGCAGGACCGCGGTGACGAGGAACGGTACCGGGACCGCACGGAAGCACTTCTCGACACCCTCGGCACCCTGACTGGCACCGGCACGTTCGGAGGGATGTTCGCCCGTCCCACCACCGAGCGGGTGGAGATGGGGCAGGCGTTCTCGTTCGACCTGTCCGCGATCCCCGAGTCCGAAGTGGAGCTCCTGGGCGCGGTGCAGTCGGTGTGCTGGAACTACGGCTCCGCACTGGTGTCGGCACAGAAGCACCTCTCCGAAGCGGGCCTGCGACGTTCGCAGCACTACTTCCTCGTGATGGACGAGCTGTGGTTGGCGCTGCGGGCCTCGAACGCGATCGTGTACTACCTCGACTCCCTCACGCGGCTGAACCGTCAGCGGGGCATCGGGCAGGCGATGATCACCCACACGATGGACGATCTGCGGCTCTCCACCGACGAGCTGACGAAGATCGCGTGGGGGTTCGTCAGCCGGTCCGCGATGGTGTTCCTCGGTGGGTTGTCCGAGGGGGAGATGGGCAACCTGGCCACCGTGTTCAGCATGACCAAGCGGGAACGGGGCATGATCACCGACTGGTCCGGCGAGGGCTCGGACACCGGCCCAGACGGGGTCACGGCGGAGCCGCCCGGCCGTGGGAAGTTCCTGCTGAAGATCGGCAAGAGGCCAGGGACCCCGTTCAAGCTGCACCTCACCGCCCGGGAGATGGGCACGAACGACACCAACGGCAGCTGGAGAGACGACCACGAAGCCGGCTACGACACGGTGGGAGCGGCAGCATGAGCGTCAGCGCGCGGCAGCCGAACCGGCGCCCGCAGCCGGGCAACGAGATGGGGCCGACCATCGGGCTGGCCTGCGCTGCGGGCGGGACGGTCGGTCTCGGGTTGATCGCGTGGGCGGGATCGCTGGTGAACCCGTCCGTGCAGGCGATGCCGAACCACGGACCGTCGCAGGTGCTGACGGGATACCTCGGCGGGGATCTCGATGTGACGGTGCCGCAGGTGCTCGTGACCGGGATCCTTCTCGGCGCCGGCGCCGGCATCGTCGGGTACAGCGTGTGGATGTTCCGCGGGTTCACCAAGCAGGGCACCCGGATCGACGGGAAGGCCCAGTACATGGCGGGCCGGGACGAGGCGATCGAGTTCTACGAGGCGGCCGCGACCGTCGATAGTGAACGGCTCCGCGCGACCGGCGCCGGGATCGGTGTCACGCTCGGCACGCACGTGAACACGAAGGAGAAGCTGTACGCGTCGTGGGAGTGGGTGCAGATCTGGCTCATGGGACCTCGAGCGGGAAAGACGAGCTGCGTGTGCGTTCCGCAGATCCTCGAAACCCACGGGCCCGTGATCGCGACGAGCAACAAGCGGGACATCGTCGACATCACCCGCGGGCCGAGGTCAGAGACCGGCGTGGTGTGGGTGCATGACGTGCAGGACATCATCGGCGAAGCACCCTCGTGGTGGTGGAACCCGCTCACGTTCGTGAGGGACATCCAGACCGCGGAGAAGCTGGCGGACATCTTCATCACGTCGTCGACGTCGGCCGGTGCGAAGCAGGACGCCTACTTCGAGTCTGCCGGCAAGGAGACGCTGTCCCGGCTGCTGCTCGCTGCGGCCCTCGATGAGCGGCCGATCACGGACGTGTTCAAGTGGGCGAACAACCCCGACGACGAGGACGACCCGGCGCTGCTCCTGATCCAGCACGGTGAAGCCCACCTCGGTGAAGCACTCGGGAGCACGCAGGGGCTCACCCCGAAGCAACGCGACGGTGTCTACGGCACCCTGCGGCCTTGGATCGGCGTGCTCGGGATGCGCAGCGTGGCCCGGTGGATCACCGACAACGGCACCGACCGGCCCCACCTCAACACCGAGACATTCGTGACCTCGACCGACACCATGTACCTGATCTCGAAGGAGGGTGGCGGGTCCGCTCGCGCGATCACCGGCGCCCTGACGATGGCGCTGCTCGAGGCGGCCGAGCGAGTGGGCTCCCGGCAGGTCGGTGGACGCTTGACCACACCGCTGATGGCGGTCCTCGACGAGGTCGCGAACGTCTGCCGGTGGCGTGAGCTGCCCGACGTGTACTCGCACTACGGCTCCCGCGGCATCATCATGTCCGCGTTCTTCCAGTCCCGCCAGCAAGGCGTCGAAGCGTTCGGCGAGACCGGGATGGGCAAGCTTTGGTCAGCCGCGAACGTGCGCGTCGTGGGCTCTGGTCTGTCGGAGGACTTCCTGGAGTTCGTGTCGACGTCGATCGGTGACTACGACGTCGTCTCCACGTCCCGCAGCACCCAGATCGGCGGGACGTCGACAACCAGGTCCCTCCATCGTGAGCGGATCCTCGACAAGGCCGATCTGACCGCGATGCCGAGGGCCCGCGCCGTCATGCTCGCGTCGCAGACACCGCCGGTGTTGCTGCAGCTCGACCACATCTCGCAGCGGCCCTACGCGGCCGCAGCGAAGGCGTCGCAGGAGTACTACGAAGCCCGTGCTGCGCAGCAGGGCAAACCAGTGCGTCGGAACGCCGGCGCGCGCGTCACGAGCCGGAAGTAGGTGCACTCATGGAGGGATTCGACGAGAACGAGCCCGAAGCAGCCGACGCGACGCCGAGCCTGGCGATCGAGCCGGTGTACGAGAACGTGTACGAGTTCGTCGACGGGTTCGTGCGACCGATGTTCCGCCGGAACCCGAAGCAGTACCTGTGGGCGGAGAACTGGTTCGACTACCCGGAAGTACTCGACCGGTTCGAAGCCATGTGGCGGGCATGGGAGTGGGATCGTCTCCCGGATCAAGCAGGAATGACGGCGATGGCCGCGTTCTGGAAGGACACGTTCGATCCACTCATGGACGTCATCACCAGCCAGGACGGTCCCTTCTGGCGACTCTCGGCCGAGAAGTACAAGAGCTCGCAGGCCGACGTCCCCGAGATGTTCCCAGCGCAGCGCCCTGACGACGAGTGACGACGGGCGACCGCGACCATCGTCACTCGTCGTCAGGACACTCGCGATGCAGGGTTCCGAGCCTCCATACTCAGCGGTCGCATCGCGTTCCGGTGCTGACGCCGACGCTGCGAAGCTCATTCGACAGACGATCGGACCAACAGCCCGCCGGGATCTCTAGAGCTTCTTTAACTGAAGGTACATTAAGCCCATCGCGGTACTACCCGTTCTTATCAGGGGTTTTCCTGTCTACCCCCAAACGGGTGGGGGATGAACGTGTTCCGCATCCCCATATGCTCCAGAAGCTGACAGCAATTGGTGCGGTCACTCTGAATTGGGGGGTTCGTGCGTATTCTGCTGCACGCTCCGCGCACGAGGAGGCGCAGCATCGCTGCTGCCACACTCGGCGCGCTCGCACTTGTCGGATCACTACTCGTCGCCACCCCGGCGCAGGCCATCAACGACACCGGCACCGGTGGCGTGTTCGTGCCCGCGTCCGGCCGTGTCCTGGACACCAAGGTCGGTACCGGCGGGTTCAGCACACCGATGGAGGCCGGCAAGTACCGGACCATCAAGATCGCCGGCCTCGCCGGAATCCCCGACGACGGCACCGTGGGCGCTGTGTCGCTGAACGCGACCGTCAGCGGCTCGCCCGACAACGGCATCCTCTATGGCCGTCCGGATGCGGACACGTCGCGCACGACGATGCTGGTCTACAACGACAACGCTGGGGAGTACGTCTCCAACAGTGCGATCGTCGCCGTGAGCGCAGCCGGCACCATCCAGGTGTCGACCGAGACGGCCGCACGGCTGATCCTCGACGTGCAGGGCTACTACACCGCGAACACCGACGGCACCGCCGCCGGCGGCTTCGTTCCCGTGGCTGGCAAGCGCATCGTCGATACCCGTTCCGGGCTCGGTGCCCCGAAGGCGCTGCTCGCGCCGGGGAAGAGCGTCGACATTCAGGTCACCGGCGCCAACGGTGTCCCGGCCGGCGCATCGGGCGCGGTCGTGAACCTCCTGCCGATCAACTCCACGGCTTCGGACGGGTACCTCACCCCGTACGCGACAGGGACCACCCGTCCCGACAACGCGTTGCACTACGCCCCGTCGGTGAACACGTCGATCCAGGCGCAGGTGCGGCTGTCCTCGAGCGGGAAGATGACGATCTACAACGGATCGTCGACCATCAACCTTGTCGTTGATCTGCAGGGGTACTTCACCGCCGCGGGTGCCACTGGCGCGTCATTTACACCCGGCGTTGGCCGTGTGCTTGACTCCCGGGCGTCAGGCAGCAGCATCCTCGCGAAGAACGAGACCCGCGCCATCCCGGTGGCAGGCCAAGCGGGCGTTCCCGTCATGGGTTCCGGCATCACCGCGGTCGTCCTCACACTGACCGCCGTGCACGGCGGTAGCGAAGGCCGAGCGGCTGTGTGGGCTAACGGGACGACGCAACCGGATACGACGTCAATTAACTTCCAAACTGACGAGATCCGCACCAACACCGTCACCGTTGCCCTCGGATCCAACGGCAAGATCAGCCTCAATAATATCGCCGACCCCACCGACTACGTCATCGATGTACAGGGCTGGTACGTAAATCCACAAGCGCCGACCATCTCGTGTCAAAGCCCCTATGGTGCGGGCAGTTGGGCACCGACGACTCCCGAGTCGGACATCACCTGCACCATCGTGGCGCCCCCGGCAGCAGCCAGCGATGAGCAAGCTGCGATCACTCTCGACGGCGATCTCGACAGTCTTAACGATTTGTCCGAAACCGGCACGACGACCACGTCAGTCACAATCCCGGCGCAGGGAGGCGTCCACACAATTGACGTCGAAGTCGACGACAACCTCGGGAGTCCTGTCGCTACCAACACCTACTCATTCGGACTCGGCGACTGGGCGCTCAAGCCGCTGGTCCCAACTCCCGCCGACGGCACTGAGGCAGACACAGCTGGATCGCTCGCGGCCACGCCCGCGGGCGACAACTTTGGGCCGGATACGCAGTTTCGTTACACAATCACGAGTGACCCTAATGGAGCCAGCAGCCCGGTAGCTGTTAGCGACTGGATCTCAGGCGAATTCCCGATGCCTGCCGCCGATCTCACCCCCGGCGGCGCTTACTACTGGAACGTCACCGCTCGCGGCACCAGCGGAGGATCCTCCACAATGAAGGCCATCCAGTCGCCGACGTGGTCTTTCATCGCCAGCGCAGCCCCTAAAGCCACCATCAGCTGCCCCGAGCCATATCACGATGGCAGTTGGCAGCATGATGCGCTCAGCTCCGCGGTGACCTGCTCTGTCACTGCGCCGCCGGCATACACGAATGCGGCAGATCTATCGCTGACCGTCGATGGCACCGAGGGTGACAGCCAGCCACTCAGCGCCCAGTCGTCGACGACCGCGAGCGTGACCATTCCTGCGGGCGCTGCGGCGCACTCGATCGTCGCTACAACGACCATCCATACCACCAGCGCCAGCACGGAGGCAACGCTCGGATTCGGCACGGGGCTTTGGACCAGCGGGAACTTCGTGCCATCGATCGCTGACGGCGCAGACACCGACGGCAGCGCACCCGACCTCTACGCAAACATGGACGGCGCACCCTTCAGCGATGACGTGAAACTGCAGTACACAGTTAGCACTGGGCAAGATGGGGCTGGAATCGTCGCGCAGTCCGATTGGTCTGCGCACCCGCTCTCGATCGCCGAGGGGACGCTCGTAGACGGACAGACCTATTACTGGCGGGCCGAGGCGAAGGGGCCTCTGAACGACGGGTCTGGAACCGCCGACACTGTTTCCCCCGTCTGGTCGTTCGTCGCGACCCCGGACCCGGAACTCTCGACCCCCGATCCGTTGCAAAGCAGCAGGCTGCAGGTCGCCGCAGCCTCGAGCTGTCCAAAGTGGCTTTTGATCGCAGTGCGAGGTACACATTCAGCTAAGGGATCCGGAAAATCTCGGTGGGGCCATGGCTGGACTAAGGGCGGTTTCGGTGCAAATGAGAAGCTCAGCCAGAAGCTGAAAAACGACGTCTCCGGCATCACCGTTGAGTCGTTGAATTACCCGGCCACATGGACCGGAGCCGGCGCGACCTCTCTGTACTGGAATAGTGTATCGGCAGGACAAAAAGCCCTGACCGCGGAAATGAACTCGGTTGCAAACAAATGCCCCTCCACAAAGGTGTGGGTCGCCGGTCACTCGCAAGGAGCGCAAGTAGTTGGAGACGTTCTTGCAAAGGGGAATCTTTCGAAGACTGCGAAGTTGGAATTTTGGGGAGGAGTATTTGGGGGCGACCCAACGTACTATGCTAACGAGAAGGTAGATGCCCCCGGAAACGGCGGCTACTTCGGCAAACTCAGTTCTTACCACCACTCGGTGGATAAGTTCACCGCTAAAAACAATAAGGGGAAGAGGGTGCAGCAGGTGAGATCCTGGTGCTATAAAGACGATATCTTCTGCCAGGGGCCCGGGACTTCCTTGGATGTACACAACTCGTATGCGAATGAAGCCACAGCAAAAAAGATGGAGAAGTGGTTGAGGCAATTCGCATGATGTCGCGTGATGCTCGAGGAATGCAAGAAGGGCAGCTTTCCCGAGGTGATTTACTTGCTATTTGGATTCTTTTCGCGGTGGGAATAGTCGCCGTGCTCTTCTCCGCCGGATACGTGTTCAACGAGAATCTTTACGCCTACGGGCTTTGTTGGGCAGGTCCGCGCACAGGTTGCGGCGACGGCCCCTGGTTCAGCAGCATGGGGCTGTCCCTCTTTGGCGGCATTGCCGCAGTTGCCGCTGGCGCAGTTTTGGGCCTTCGTCGTCATCGGAGAGGCCTTGTCGGCTTTTGGTTCCCTCTCGCTGCGCTCGGCGCGGTGACTGCTTTGGCAGGATTGTCACTCGTCATCCTCAGAATCACGACCCCGTTGTAGTCGGATGGCGGCGGCGGGTAGTCGCTTCATTCGCGGCCAGGGGCGGACAGGGGGGTGGTTGTCCCGTCTTTTCGTAGACCATGTGCGCACCGCGAGGCAGCTTCACGAAGGTTCCCGGATTACCTGGCGCCCTCCGGCGATCCTTCAGTACCGCATACCATGCATCAAACAACGTCCGCAGCTCGACACAGTTCACAACAATCCGATCGCCAGGAGTTCCGAGCCGGGAGGCAGCCGGCCAAGTCCACGCGCGAAGCAGAGCACAGCTCTGGACGCGGGCCTGGCGTTTCCGTAGCCATCGAGGGTCACGTGCGCGCACCGCGGGACCACAAGCACGATGCCCGCGGCTGCACGTCACTCGTCGAATCGAGTGCGCGACGATGAATCTGACATAAGATACATTATCGGCACAATATGGCGACGTAGGGCTAGGGCGTCCGGTCAACGTGAGTGCCAGGATGCAAGCATGACGAAGTCGCCGCGTGACACCCTGTGGAGCCCTCTCGGAAACCTTGCCGAGGCTGTGCGGCCGGGACAACGAGCCCTGCATGACGAGATCAAGGATCTGCGTGACCAGCTCGATGACGACGATATTCCCGCCGCCGTGCTCGCCGCCCGTGCACGCTCGTACGCGGAACGGGCAAGGTGCGAAGGGTGGATCAAAGAAGCCGTCCGGAACGCGGCCAGCATGCTTGACTGATCCGCTCGGCGCAGGCGTCAACCTTGCACGGCATGGGCTGAACCGCCTTGCCCGTGCACTCGGCCGAACGGAAACAGGTTCCTAACGACGAGACCGACTGCGGCGCACAGCGCGGCGATTGCGAACGACCCGGCGCAGATCCTGCACTTGGGCCCAGAAGGTCGGTGGGTCGGTCCCCGCAAGCCGGCGAGCGGCCTGGAAGCGGTGGTGCCGGTACCCGAGGACCGTCCCAGAGAACGCCAGCACGATGCCGCTGATGAGGAAGACGATAGAGAGGGTCACGCTCTGCTCCTGCCCCGGGTACAGCAAGGGAAGGTATCCGCCGAAGACAATTACGAACGCCCCCTCAACTAGCAGCAGCGTGCGGACGAACGACCCCCAGATCGACTCCCGCTGACGCATCGCGTACACGGCAGCGTTCTGCCGCACCACACCGACGAGCTCCCGGCGAACGGCGGCGATGCCGTCAGGCGCGTTGAGCGCCTTAGGTTCGTCATCAAGGTCATCAACGGCGTCCAGATGTCGAAGCAGCTGCACGGCATCTTCAGCGCGCTGCGCAGGTCGACGCTCACTGTTCGCTCGCGCTGCTCCAACGGCAGTCAGAATCGACAGGATCAGCGTGGCGATCCCGAGCACGATCGTCGCCACGCCCCCGACATCGGTCATGGCTTCATACCCTCGAAAGGGATTCGTTCAGTACCGCGGTCGATCACCAGAAGCCGACAGACGGCGCCGATCGGAAGACATCGATGGCGGGGTGTCACTGTCGAGTGTCTTTCGTCAGCGGGTCCGAGTGGCTTCGCGCTGACGGTTACGCAGTGCCGCCGCCGTCCTCTGCGGCTTCACCTGTCCCGTGGCCGCAGCTGACGTCAGGGACTCACGAACGGTCATCGGGTAGCTAGCATCCACCGTCGCGCGCGCCTGCTGTGCGGCCGTCAGCGGCCGCGTGACGGCTGGTACCGCCGAGACGGCACCAGCAGCCGCCGCCGATGTCGCAGGCACCCCACCGGGCACCTGCGCGACGGTGGATGCGGCTGACTGGTCGGCAGGGATCGCCGCGGTCGCGGTGGCGTCGGCACCTGCCTGCAACGCGTTCCCGTCCTGTGACTCGAGATTCGCCGACGTGAGCGCCTGCTCGCTGCCGTCGGCGAGATCCGCGTGCTTCTCCGGACTACCGACTACGGCTGCTTCCGAGGCGAGGTCATCGGCGGTGCCGGTGTCTGCGTCGGCAGACTGCTTGCGCGCTGCCACGGCATCGTCGACAGCGTCGATTAGCGCCCGCCGTCGTCCGCTCGCGTCGCCGGCGTGAGTCGTGCGGAGCTCGTCCAGGTCGATCCCGTAGCGGCGCTCGAGGTTGCCGCGGACGGTGTCGTACATGTTCTGCCCGTGCGGGACATCCGGCCCGGCAGCGACGATGACGTCCACGGTGTTGGCAACACGCTCACCGTTCGCGGTCGCCCAAAAGTCGGGGCTGCGCACGGCCTCGTGCAGCTCGCCCATGCGCTGCTGCAGGACTCGCCGCTGCTCGTCGTACTGAGTGCGCGTCGCTGCGTCCCGTTCGGCTTGCTTCCTCGACGTGTGCTCGCGAAGTTGTCCGAGGGCCATCGAGGCCGCTCGGATCACTCGATCGATTTCCTGACCGATCTCCTCTTCCGACATAACTACTCACCCTTCCCCTGCTGTTCGGTGTTGCTGGTATCAGCGGCCCTGGCCGCGATCGGTACCGCGGCCGCGGCGTGGTGCACGCGTCTTGGCTTGCGGTTGAACCGGCGCCGGCCCCTGCCGAGCCGGGTCGTTCCAGCCCATCGACTGCGCCCACCGCTCCCATGCGGCATTCGCTTCGGTCGTGGACGCGGCAAGGCGCTGCGCCTCGACGAGGGCTGCACGCTCCCGGCGTGCGTCGGCGACAGCACCCGCGGTGCGGGATGCCTGTCGGAACACTGCCGTCCATCCGGTTCGCGAGCTCGTCGACGTTGCCCGGTTCGCGAGTCTGGCGGAGTAGGCCGCGTCACCGCGCTGCACCTTCGGCTGTCCGCGACGGCCCCGCCGTGGCGGCTGCGCCTCCTGCGCCAACTCGTTCGACGTCTCTGCCAGCGGCCCGTGCACCGCGCGCTCGGTCAGCATCGACAGGCGCGCGTAGAACGCTGACGCTTCCGCCGGCGACATCGACGCCGTCTGCGGTGCCCCCGAGAAGTCCGGCAGCACGGTCTCCCCGTACTTCTCGTTCAGCTGCCGGATCTCGTCAGACGTGGGCCGCTTACCGAGCGACGACGGCATGTCTTCGAGCTGCTTCTCGACGCGTCCGCGCCGTTTCCAGAACACCACGGCGTCCCCTTCCGTTCGAGCGTCAGACTGCCACTGTTCGCGCAGTTGCCCCAGACCCAGATTCCGGTCGAGCTTCGACCCGGCGAACCAGATCGGAGACTGCCGAACGCCGTCGACGACTTCGGGGACAATCGCTGCCGAGTAGCCAACAACACGCTCACGGTCGTCCTTATCGAATCGCGGACGCACCAGCACGCGGTGCTGGCGGCACTGATCGATGAAGGACACCTCATCGGTCGCGACCGCCAACGAGGACCGCAACCGACGGCGCAGCTCGTCGCGTTGGGTAACCCGGTCACCGTCGCGGCGTGCACGCTCGAGCTCTGCAGGCGTAACACCGCGAAGGGTGGATTTGTCCTGCTCACGGGAGGCGAGCACCGTCAGCCCGTACTTATGCTCGAGCTCGTTCGTGAGTCGCTGTGCGCGACGGAAGTCGTCATGCACGCGAGCCTTCTCACCGTCCTCGCGAACCAGCGACACCGCGATGTGGATGTGGTCGTTTCCGCCGGCGGACTCGCCATGCCGGATCGCAACCCACCGGCAAGAGCCCGCGCCGTCCGGATCGGTGAACCCCATCCCATCGACGAAGTCGCGCGCGATGTCACCCCACTTCGCATCCGACAGTGGACCCTCGTCAGCCTTGATCGACAGCGACGCATGCCACACGTGCGCGTCTCGCTCCCCGACCTTCACCTTCTTGCCGGCCGCGTCGTCCCACTCCTTCACAGGCACCGTCACCCGCGTCCCGTACAGGCGACGCGGCATGTCCAACAGGTTCGCGATGTCGAGCGCGTCGTCCATCGTGAGCTCGCCGGCCGGAGCGTCGTGCACGATCGCGTCGTGGCCAGCCACGACGTGCGGGTTGGTGTGCGCATTGGAGTGGTGATGCGCCTCCCGTGTCGACTGCCCCACCAGGTACGCCAGCAGCCCGGACGCACGATCGCCGCGCGTGATGTTCGGCATCATCGGGCGTACTCCTCAACGAGGATCCGATCGATCCGATCGCACAACGCGCGGATCGCACGCAACGTGTGCGGCAGCTCACCCGCAATGCCCTCACCGGCGTTGGCCAGGCGCGCGATCTGGTTCAGGTTGTTCGAGTTCGCCGACAGTAGCCGGCGGATCGTCAACAGATCCGCGACGCGGTCGCGACGCTCGGTCGACGACGTCCCGGACGGCTCAGCCAACGCGCTCTCCAGCAGCAGCCGCGGAATCGTGATCCCGCCGGCAGCGTGCGCACGACCGACCAGCGCCGCCTCTTCCTCCGCGTTCACCATCACCTTGTGCGGGATGTTCCGCGGACCAGCACTGGTGTTCGCTCGCCGGCGCCTGGAACGCGCCCGAGCCGAAGGCACTGCCTCTGCCATCAACGCCCTCCAGCCCAGTGCAACGAACCCGCCCCAAGCGGGGACCGGTAGGCCCAGCCTGCCGCATCTGCCACCGGAACGGAAGCAGATCAAGCCAGTTACGGCACGTAACTGTATAGCTTGCTCCCCACCAACACGGCGCCGAGCGCCTTCACGTGCGCAGCACGGCCTGGTTTCAGCAGGGACGGCACGAGCATCGCGAGTCCGATGTTCGGCGGGCGTCGAAAAGTGTGTGACCTTGCGCGCGTGAGCCCGTCTTTCACTGGATGCATGGCAACCAGATACGACCTCGACGACATCACCCGCCGCGCTGAAGAAGCGCACCAGCAGCGCCTCGCAGCGCTCCGCGACACCGTCACCGCAGCCGACGCAGTGGCCGACGCCGAAGCGCAGCTGCAGCAGCTGCGCTCAGACCTCGACACCGCTGTCGCTCTCGCCGTCGACGCGGGGTGGAACGAGTCCGAGCTCGCCAGCTTCGGACTGCCGACGGCGTCGCCGAAGCCGGCGAAGAAGCGCACCAGCACCACCCGGCGACGTAATTCCAGCGGCAGCGCGGCAACGACCCCGGCGCGAGAGATCTCTCGAGCAGAAGACGCCGACACATCCGATCAGGCAGCAGACCAGGCCGCCGCGTAGCGGTCGGACCACAACCGAAGGAGCAGCCCCATGTCTGACCCGCAACCCCGCACCGGGTTCCTTGCCCGGTTCCGTCGACAGAACCGCGCACCCATCGCCACGCCCGCACAGAACGAGCGGGCAGCCGAACAGGCGTCCTCGCTCGCCGACCTCGCACGCTCCGACGTGGACCTCGGCCGGAACGCCGCCGAACGCATCCGCGACGATCTCGCCGCAGGCAGGACATCGCGGGACCAGGTCACCGCGGCCGCGGCCGAGCGCGCAGCCGCGCTCGACGACGCCATGCACAACCTGACCGTGAAGACCTCATCACCGACAACGACCGTGCGGATCGCAGCGGAGGCATACGGCGAGTGGCAACACACCTCGCCCGCGGTTGCTCAACGCGCGGTGAACCTGTTCACCGCAGCACACGAAGACGCCGGCGTCGCAGCCGCGGCGCCCCTCGGGGAGATCGCCGCAGCAGCCGACAGTGACCGGTTCAACGACCGTGCCGTCCGCGGCGTCGAGTTCGGGCTGCGGAGCTCAGCAGCCACACAAGACGACCTCGCATCCGGAGTCGTCGAGACGGCAGACCTCGACGGGTATGCCGATGGCGTGCGGGACCACGTCAACGCCGCTATCGACCGTCTCGAACACGACCCCGGCAGCGCCGCAAGCGCCGTCGAGCTCGCAGCGAACGCGAACGCCGAGTTCGGTTCCGCCACCAACGCCGAAGCCCTCTACGCGGCCGCACACGAAACCGCCGGCACCTCCCCCACCGCGCCACTCGGCGACGTCCTCACCGGAGTCATCGACCGCTGGTCCGCCGCTGACGAAGCGGCCACCGCCGAATACGGGCAGCTCGGGAGCGAACAGGCAGCCGCCGCTACGGACGTCGACAACCCGCGCACCAGCACCGGTGAGCTGATCTCCCTCGAGGTCGACCAACACATCGAGCAGATGACGCAGACCTGGGTCGCGCTCGCCAGCGAGCCAGGTCGTGAGGTCGAAGCGCACAGCGCGTACGCCGCCCTCCTGACGGAGGTCGACAACCTCCACCTCGACGGCACGTACCTGGATCCCCGCGCCGCGACCGGCGACCGGGCGGACGCACTCCCCACCCCTGTCCCGGAAACAGTCGTCGAACACCTCGGCGACCTCGAATCGCAGCTCCGGTTGTTGGAAGACCAGGCCACGATCTACTCGGGCAACGCAGGGCCCGAATGGTTCGACGGCGAAGAACCCACACCGTCCGACCCCGCACGCGTCGCCGCCGCGCAAGAGCAGGCCGACAGCGTGCGTGCGGAACTGCACCAGCAACTCGACGAGCACGGACTCACCGGCACGCAGTGGGACCCACGAACCCCCTACACCGACACTGCGCTCACCAGCCCCGGCGACCCGGTCTCCCTCGAGGTCGACCAACACGTCAACGCTCCGCACGCCCCGAACGAGACACACGCTGCACCGTCGACCACCGACACCGCTGCTCACGCAGTGGAGCAGAAGTCCGTCAGCTCGTACCCGATGGATGTGGCGTCATCACTCCGGCACGCGGCGGCCTCACACGCCGATCCCGCAGCGCCATCAACAGGGCCGTCCCGTCCGACATCGTCCACGCAGCGCGGCGGCGGTATCGAACGGTGATCAAGATTCGCACTCGCGGCGGCCAGCAGCTCGCCATCGTCGGCTCGCTGCTGGCCACCGCCGCGACCGCTGCACTCCTCGCACCCGTCATGCACCCCACCGACGTCGCCCCAGCGCCACCCCACTCGCACACAGCACGTCCGACGGAAGCGACACCATGACGACGAAGACCGACAACGGGTCCCTCGGCCGCGGCACACACGCCTGGGCGCAGCGCCGCACCTTCCCCACCCCGCGGACGATCGACCGCGTGGGAGTGGCTGTGACGTCCGAACGGTGCGGAAGACTGCAGCCGTGACCGTGAACCCGACCGTGATCATGCGGTGCGACCACCCCGGCTGCACCGCAACGCTCGTGCCGGCCTACGACGGCGAAGACATCGACGGAGTACGCCTCATCGCCCGTGAGCAGTCCTGGTTGCCCGCGAACAGCACTGAGGGCCGGCACCGTGGATTCGTCGACCTCTGCCCCGCCCATAGCAGCTCCACGGCGCTGTGGAGCGAAGCGGGCGACCGTTAGACGTCGTCTGGTTCGTCCCAGTGCAGGAGCCTGGTCGCGGCGCCCTGGTAGCGACCCTTGTTCGCATGGATCGCGCAGTCGTGGTTGTCGTGGTCGTACGCAGCCCGGTAGTACCTGTCGGCGTCGAAGTCAGCGGCGTTGTACGCATTCCATGCTGCATCGACCTCCGCCTGCCGAGACTCGTACCCCCACCGTTGCCCTTGACGGAAGACCGCCCACTCCCTCGCGGTGAACTCCCCCATCGGGATCTCGGCGTCGCCTCGGTCTGCTGGTGGCGCGGCGAGCTCGTCGAGGTTCGCCGGAGCTGAGAACGCATCGACGAGTGGCTCGCCGCTGCGTGCAGGGGTCGCCACGTCGCGCGCGAACTCAAATCGGCGTTGGTCCGTCATGGTCTGTCTTCCATCGACGCCACGGTCATATGGCCGCCTGCAGCAGGACGGCGAACGGTGGGAGGAACGCCACGGCGGCCGCGACGAACAAGACAGTTGCCGCGGCAGGCACTGGGACACGTACTGCTCGCGCTTCCTGGACGGACAAGGAGCGCGGCGACACCACCGAGCGCGAGCAACACCGCGACGACAAGGAAGACCCAGATGGGTACTTCTCGCCCCAGTGCTGAGACGGTCGACGTGAGCTCTGCTGCAGTGTTCATCGTTCCAGTTTCCTCAATCATGCGCGGGCGCCGGCGTACTGGGGAAACATGCGGTCCATCGTCGCTTCGTGCCGGGCGGCGCGGTCGTCCTCGCCGCGGGTCCGGGAGATCTCCGCGAACGTGGGACGGTCCGGCTCGGCCGGGGCGGGTCGGCCGGGGCGGGTCGGCGGCACATCTCGGCGTAGTACCGGTCGGCGTCGTGTTCGGCTTGCTCGAGGCGGGCCCGCAGCGAGGCGACCTCGGCCATGAGCGCCGGGGCGGCCATCTGGAACCCGACCATGTAGCCGGCCTCCCACACCTGGCGCTGCTCGTCGGTGAGTTCCCACTCGCGAACACTCTCGGTCGGGTCCGCGGTAGCGGCGTCGATCGCTCGGAACGCGGCCACGGTGTCGCCGGCGTAGAGCTCGTCGACGGCGTCGCGGGTGGACTGCTGGATGGCGTCGGGGCGGAGGGTGGTCGGACGCTCGAGGGTCATCGTCATCACGCGGCCGCGCTCGAGGCGAGTTCGCCGATCTTGTCGGGGCGGAACCCGCTCCAGGACCCGGTCTCCGTGTCGGTGACGACGATCGGGGCGTTGGTGCCGAGGGTGGTCTTCCACTCCTCGATCTGCGCCTGGTCGACGTCGTCGAGGATCACCTCGGTGTACTCGATGCCAGCGGAGTCGAGAGCCCGCTCGGTTGCCTTGCACATACCGCAGAACCCGGACTTGGTGTAAACCGTAATGCTCATCGAAATCACCTTCCGAAAGATTGTGATGCGTGGGGGCCCCTCCCCCGTTGCATGCTTCTATTCTATAACGCGCGGGCCTATATCGGTAGCCTTTGTCGTACATTCTTCTCCTATTTTTCTGCCGGTCGGCACACCTGTCGCCAACCTATGCATCTGCATTGTTGGGAACCAGAGCATGACATTTACGAATGGTCTCGATCTGGTATCTCATTTGTTCTTCCTCTCCCTCTCGTTTTTTGCCGTGAAGGCGACTTGTCGCCGCTAGGACGGGAGGGTGTAGTGCAACCCGAAGGGCGGAGGGGGAGAGAAATTTCGGCGCGAAATAAGGGAGCGAAGCGACCGCGTGCCGAAAATCTCGGAGGATCCGGCGGCTTGCCGCTTGCGCGGAACCCGGACGGACGTGCGCTGCCGAAGGCTTCACGGCAAAGAAACGGGCCGCCAGGCCCAGACAGTGCCGGCGAAGCCGGTTCCACCCGGAGCGAAGCGACTCCCGGCCCCCGGCCGGAAGCTCTGGACGCACCTCGTTCCGGCGGGTCCGGCAGAGCGTGGGCCGGTACGGCTGGCAGCATCCGGGGCATGAGATCTCGCCGCGGCGCCCGGAAGGGCCGGCCCAGGAATCAGGGCAACCCGATCGACGTCCTGCTCGAGCACGAGGACACCAGTCCCCCACTATCCGCACCCGCCGACGTCGACCACGTCCTTGGTCGGTCGATCGAGGTCGTGCACTCGTTCTGGGTGCAGCCCGCGGACCTGGTGCCCTGCGACGTCGACGGGTGCACCGATCCGGCGGAACCGGAGGCGTGGGAACCGGTCGACCTTGACACCGGCGACGAGCTGCCGGGCCGGTTCTGCGACGAGCATCAGCTCGCCTGGATCACCCGCCCCCGTGCGTCGACGTCGACTACCGGGGATCTCGTCTCCCCCTGAGCGCTCTTGATCGCGGCGCCGCTTTGCGGCGCCGTCGCGCTGCGAGCTCCGTCGAGCAGCGCCGGGGTCGGGGAGGGGGCGGAGCCCCTTGCCGCGGCGGCGGAGCCGTCGCGCAGCCCACGGACACCAGAACCAGGATGGCGAGACGTTTTGCGTATCGCGGGTACAAAAAGCGTAGTCGATGGGCGTGGGGGTCGCTGGCTGCGGCCCCCACACCGGTTCACCTAGTCGGTAGCCGTGTCCGGTTCGGCGTCCTGGTCGGCGTTCTCGGCTGCTTCGATGGTGGCCGGGGCCTCGTCGTCGGCTGATGCTGCACCGGTGACGATCTGCTCGACGTGGGAGAGCGTGTAGCCCCACGCGACCAACTGGTTGAGGTACGGCACCGCCACGGTGTCCGCCATGCTCCACCCGTACCGGCCGACGTTCGTTTCGACCTCGGCGAGGGCGAACGCGAACGCGACGTGCTGCGCCTTCCCGGGCCGCTTGCTGGCCCACTCGGCCGCGTCGGCGTCTTCGGGGACGCCCAGCAGGTCGGTGACGCGAACCCCCTGGCCGTAGTAGTAGTCCCGGGTCCCGACGATCAGGACGGATGCGGTCCACCGTGCGGCGTCCTTCGGGAGCGTCTTCGAACCGACGAGTCCGGCGAGCCAGGTCCGGCGAACCTCGCGTGCGGCGGTCCACTCATCCGCGAGGCGGTTGTCCCGCTGGCGGCGGGCTTCCGCTGCTTCGACGGCCGCGGCGTGCTCGGCTTCCTGCTCCGGCGTCAACTCGGCCGCGGGGCGGTCGTAAGGGTGCCGGGCGGTGTGCTGCTCCGGGGTCGTGCACACCGCGGTCACGGACGCGCTGTCACCGGTCGGCCGCACCAGCACCGCGTGCCCCTGGCAGGCGGTGTGGGCGTCGGGTTCGATGGCGGCGAGCATGGCCCGCGGGTCGTCCTCGGGCACCGGCTCGTCGGACAGCGTGTCGAGGTACTTCCACCCGGTGGCGTCATCGTCCAGGACGGTGATGCCCTGCTCCCGGGACTGGTCTGCCACCTTGACGGCTTCCGCTTCGGCGATCTTCCGGTTGCGGTGCTGCTGGGCGACGAACTGCAGTTCGTCGTCGTAACCCTCGCTGATGTACTCGTTCAGTTCCGCCGTGGCGTCCTCGTCGCCCTCGAACTCGGCCAGCAGCAGAGCCGCGTCGAACGACGCCTGACGGTCGACCACCGCGGCGGTCGCGGCCGCCGACTTCGCCACGGTGAGCGTCGCCTTCACCTGCTCCTTGTCGGTGCCAGTTTCGCGGGCGATCCCGACGACGGAGAGTCCGGCGAGTTCCAACTGCCGGTAGGCGTTGAGCCGGTCCCCGTCGGTCAGCGCGGTACGGCGCTCGTTGGCGACCAACTGCTCCACGATCCGCACTGCGGTGCTGTCGTCACGGGCCGTGACGAACACGGGGACGTTGACGGCTGCCTCGCGGGCGGCGAGGACGCGCATCTGGCCGTCGCGGACCACCACGGCCCCGTCAGTGTTCCGGTAGCCGATGGTCGGCAGGAGCACCCCGTGGCGCTTCACGGAGGCCAGGAACGCGGGGTCGAGGTCGGCCGCGGTGCGGACGTTGTTCTCGATCACCACGTCCGCGGCGGGGACGCGCACCAGGTCGATGCCCTCGGCAGCGGTGGTGGTCTGGGTGTTCTCAGTCATGGTCATGTCGTTTGCTACGCTTTCCGGTAGTGACCGGGTGCGGGTCCTGGCAAGTAGTGATTGTCGGGAACTCCGCACCCGGTCTTTTCTTGTGGGTGGGACTGCTGGGTGTTACTGCTGGCGGAGCACTGCGGTCAGCGTTTCTGCCCGGGTGAGCGCCGCACGTGCGTGCTGGAAGGCGCGCATGACGGCGGTGTATTGATCCGGCGACAGCGACCGGGTGTCCCCGGCTTCGTCGTAGGTCAGGAACAGGACCGTCCCGTACAGCGGCGACGCCGCCTTGGAACGCCCGAGGGCGACCGCTGCGACGGTGGCGAGGTCGTTGCACTCGCCCACGTACATGCCCTCGTCATCGATCCACGCGTCGATCCGGCCGTCGAGGCGGACCACGTCCACCAGGCGGCACCCGATCTGCTCCCGCGTGCCCTGCAGGGTGGACTGCGCCGCGTTCACGACGACGCCTTCAACGGCACCATCTGCGGTCGCTCGAATACCCATCAACTTCATTTCCTTCTTCCTCTCCCTTTCGTTGTTTGCCCGGGAAGGCACGTAGTGCCGATAGGACGAGGGGCCGGGGTGCAAGCCCAAAGCGGCGACGCTCCGAGAAGTTTCGACCGGCGCCGTCCATTGACGAAGGAGATGAGCACGACGGCGCCGGTCGAAAGTTCTCGCGTGCGGCGGTGGCGACGGCTTGCGGCCCGGAACCTCGTCCGTACAATCGCCGAAGGCTTCCCGGGCAAACAACGAACCCCTTGGGGTTCGACAAGCACTGGCCGGCTTGCCGGCTCCCCTCAGACAAGGGCAGTCCGCCGAAGGCGGCCCGCTCAGACCAGAACAGCGCCGCCGGCGGTCCGCTGAGATCCTGCGTGCTCGAGGAGCTCGCTGGCGCGCAGAGGCCGGGGAGGTATACCCGTCGCCGCGGTCGCGGCCTGGCTGCTTCCCTACTCGATCAGGACCGCGCCACTAGTCACGGCAATCGCCTTCGAGGTTCGTCCTGGTGGTTCTTGGGTACGTTCGAATCATGTCGATTGCCATCCCGGAGTCCGGGATCATCACGCACCGTCCGATGCAGATGCCAGCCGCTCGTGGGCCGCTCAGCGCGGAGATTGTGCGTGTCCTGTCGGGTGATGTGCATGCAGAAGCTCTGCTCGAGGTTGCTCAGGACGTTGTCGCGAACTCTCCCGATGTTGTCCGGGACGAGGATCTGCAGCTCGCCCTGTTCGTGTTGTACGAGCTCCACTACGGCGGGATCAGCGGCGTTGACGACCGGTGGGAGTGGAATCCGGCACTCATCGCCGCACGCACCGTTCTCGAGGACGCGTTCGAGGCCGCTCTCCGAGACCGTGTGCCCGTGCCCGAGCGCCCCGACCCGACCTCCGCAGCTGTGAGCGCGTGTCTCTTCGAGCTGACGGCGGCAGACGCAGGCCCGAGCGTCTCCCGGTACCTCGCGCGCAAAGCAACGAAGGAGCAGGCGCGCGAGTTCCTCGTGCAGCGGTCGGTGTACACACTCAAGGAGGCTGACCCGCACAGCTGGGCGATTCCGCGCCTGTCCGGTCGTGCGAAGGCGGCACTCGTGGAGATCCAGTCCGACGAGTACGGCGGCGGTCGCCCCCACCGGATGCACAGCGCGATCTTCGCGCGTACCGTGCGCGCTGCCGGACTCGATGATGCGTACGGCGCGTACGTCGACCAGGTCCCCGCGATCACCCTCGCTGCCGTCAACACGATGACCCTGTTCGGACTGCACCGACGCCTTCGCGGCGCCGTCGTGGGGCACCTCGCAGCGTTCGAGATGACGTCGTCGATCCCAAGCAAATT
Source organism: Curtobacterium sp. MCPF17_021 (assembly GCF_003234605.2). Taxonomy (NCBI): domain Bacteria; kingdom Bacillati; phylum Actinomycetota; class Actinomycetes; order Micrococcales; family Microbacteriaceae; genus Curtobacterium; species Curtobacterium sp. MCPF17_021. The sequence continues at coordinate 38,310 of NZ_CP126253.1, forward strand.
CTACGCTGACGGGTTCCGACGGCTCGGATACGACTCGGATGCGACGTGGTACTTCGACGAGCACGTCGAAGCAGACGCAGTGCACGAACAGATCGCGGGAAGGGACCTGGCCGGCGGCCTCGCCGAATCCGATCCCGAGTTGCTCGATGACATCCTCTTCGGAGCGGCAGCGTGCCTCACCGTCGAGGGCTGGGCCGGCGAGCACATGCTGACTGCCTGGTCCGACGAGCGAACTTCGTTGCTCGCCCCCATCGCCGGATGAGCGACACACAGCCCTCGTCTGGTGGGGACCACCACGACGACGAAGTATCGATCGTCGCGTACCCGAACGGCCCGTTCCTCGTGCGGGGTCCCGTCAGGTTCACGACCCCCGACGGCGAAACGCTTCCGCCGGGGCGTCGGACGGTGGCCCTCTGCCGCTGCGGAAAGAGCATGCGCAAGCCGTTCTGCGACGGCACGCACAAGATGATTGGATTCGTCACCGAACCGGAACCGAGGCCGGAACAGGACTGATCCCAGACCGCGTGCTCCGCCCAGTGGCACGGCACGCGATCAGGGAGTGGGCGCGGACTCACGTGCTCCGGCCGAGACATTCGGCGCATGCCGACTCAGCCGTTGGGAGCCTCGACATCGGTTTGCGCAGGCGGCCGCTATCCGCGGACACGTCCGCCCTGGGCGTTGACCCACTGTGCTGAGTGGTCCACCTGCTGGCGGGACAGGCGTGTCGTCGTGCCGCAGTTGCTGCACTCGACAAAGTAGGACGTCTTGAGTGAGAACAGCGGAACGAAGAACAGCGTTACCTTCTGCTGCACACGCATGACTCGCTGCGCGGCCGCTACTCCGCAGTGTCCGCATACGAAGGACACCACGAACAGGATCGAGTTGACTGCGCGGGATCCGAGGATGAGGAACATGTATCGAGTGAATCACTCGATACATGTTCACCAGCGATGCTTCTGAGCAAAACAACCATCCCCAGCAAGGCTCAACAAGCGCACGCCGAGTCCGCCGAACAGACGCAACCCCCGGCCAGCGGCGGACCACGTCCGCTGCCCGCCCGCGTGGAGCTCGCGCACGACGGGCAGGAAGAAGGCCTCGGCCTGTTGGGGGAACAGACCGAGGCCGACTGCGCGGAGGTCTCGGAAGACCATCACGCGCATGGTGCTCGAGTGCGTTGGGGGAACGACCCGAGCAGAACCAACGATAGGTCCACACTGGACGACAGGTGTTGGATTTCGCTGTCAGCTCACGGGGGCTGCCGCGGTGTCCACGCGATGCTTCACCGCCGCACGCCAGACCCACGCCGCGGTCTTCGCCTGGCCGCTTCCCCACTCGATCAGCGCCGCGTCGTCAGTGGCTGCGATCGCAGCGCACCGCACCCGGATGTCGCGACCGTGAAGCGTTCGGATCCATGCCCACACCGGTCGCGGCGGATCCACATCGACCACGGGCCTGCGGCGTGCTTCAACGGGAAGCGACACTCCCTCCGGCGGCCGCCACCGGTCAGAACGACGCCGCGCCATCACTCTCCCCCTGCATCAAGCACCTCTGACAGCCAGACACGCCAACGACGACGTGTGCTGTGGGGTGAGAGTTGCATGCGGTTGAGGGTAGGGGCGTCCGCCGACGTCGCCGGGCGTGAGGGACGATAGCGGCGTGGCAATTCATCCCGCGATCGTTCTCACCTGCGATGGGTATCAATGCGGCGAGAAGCTTGCGCTGATCGGCCCGAACGCCGTGAGCTACCGCGGTGCGCGCAGTCACGCGGAGTCGTACGGTTGGGATTGCTCAGCCGAGCACGTGGACTGGTGTCCGAGCTGCCGTGCCGCGCAAGCATCGTTATGAATCGCTCGTTTCATAACAGATCATCGCAACGACGCGGGAACGCGGCCCCGTGGCGACCTCGCTGTGACGGCCGGGGGACGTCGTTCCGGCGCCGGCAGTTCTAGAACGCACGGATGCCGAAGCGGCGGGTCACGGTGAGGAAGTCAGGGTTATCGAGCGTGATCGGCGCGGTGCCGGTGACCGTGAGGTCACCTGAAGCACGGTCGAGCCAGAACGCTCGGCACCACGAGCCGCCGAACTTGCTTCCGAAGTGGATGCCCATCGGCTGGGAGCCATCATCGAGGCTGGCGTCGTGGACGATGTCGGCGATGGCGGTGGTGAGGGCTCGATCATCGCTGCGCAGCGCGGCGGTCGTGAAGGTGGCGTAACCGCCGACAAGAAGGTGCGTTGTGAGAATCGGCTCGAGTGCGCTGATCGAGTCGGGATGCTCGACGTCAACCAGCCAGCCCGCCGCAGGCTGGCGGACCAGCAATGCGGCGCGGTCGTCTCGCCACGATCGGGGCAGCGCTCCGGTCTGCATGAAGGACCGCTCCTCCCAGTCAGCCGCGACGTCGACGAGGAACTCTTCGAGCGTGAGTCCTAACGCGCGAGCATCGACCTCGAGCGCGCTTCCAGTCCCGAGCGGCAGCTTGAAGCTCGAGAGGACCTCCGCCAGCGCACCCGCGCGGGAGCCCGCGGTGTAGAGCGTCTCGGTACCCACTGCGTCATAGCGCCCCCAGCTGGAGCGCTCAGTGTGGTTGTCGCCGGTGTCGTGGCGAGTCGGCGCGGATATCGGGGCGTAGGTGTTCTTCGCAATGCGGTGCCCGATGTCACCAGTGCATGGAAGCAACCGAAGCCCGGTCGCGGCGCATGTCCGCGGTGCACGGACGGTCACGCGTCGACAGTGCCGTCGATGAAGGCCTGCGCGGCACGGCCGAGCTGAGCGGCATCGTCATCGCGGATCGCGGTCAAAGGCGTGCGCTCCCCGAGGAAGGGGTTCGCGCCGATGAACCAGGCCCGAGCGACATGGGCTCCTTCGTGCTCGGCGACGACACCCCACGTCCTCGACATCAGCCGGAGACGGCGTTCGAAGTCGGCGCCGGGCCGGGGCCCATCATCCTTGGCCCACTTGATCGGAAGCTTGCGGTCCTTGCTTCCCGTCGCAGCCGCCACCAGCGTCGGACCGAGCGCACCATTGAGCTCCCGGACGAGCTCGTGGATGTCAAGCCGCGTGACTCGACCGTGCTGAACCTCGGTTGCTACCGTCATGCCACCAGTCTTACACCCATTGCCCTCAAGTGCCAGGGTGCGGTTACGGCCGCGAGCTCTCCCACTTCGGCATCCGCGAGTTCACCAACGCACAGGCCGTTTGGGCGACCTCCACGAAGTGGCCCAACGACACGGGGCGGGAATCCGGTTCGACGCTGCAGGAGCGGACCGGGTCCACGCCCCTGTTCGTGCGTCCAAGAGTTGCAGGACGTCGACGGTGTGCCGATCTCAACCGAGTGAGGGGAGGACGCGGGTGACACCATTCATATGAGCCCCGGGCACCCGTTGATCAGTCACGGCGGGCCGCCGCAAGCGGTTGTCCAACAGGCTGTTGGACAACCGCCCTGAGGCGCATCACCGCACCTGCTGCTTCAGTTCAGCAAGAGCAGCGGCATACCCGGATACGGCTGGTGAGCAATCAGACATCACCATTCAGTCTGCCCAACCAGCCGATGGGAAGAAGAACGAACGAACGAACGAAGCGTTCTACCGGATCCGCTATGCCAGGGTGGAGAGGATCCCCAAGCGAAAGGCGACCTCCCATGGCGCAGAAAGTCACCACGCACCTCGTCGACGACCTCAGCGGCGACACCATCGAAAACGGCAACGGCCGCACCATCACGTTCGGTTTCGACGGTGCGCACTACGAAATCGACCTCACCGAGGACAACGCCGACGCGCTCCGCGAAGCGTTCTCCGACTACGTCGTCGCCGCCCGCAAGGTCAACGGCCGCTCCGGCCGCACTAGTGCCGGCAGCGCGCCGAAGCGCGGGAACTCGGAAGAGCTTGCGAAGATCCGCGAATGGGCCAACTCGAACGGCTACGAGGTCTCCTCCCGCGGCCGCATCAGCCAGGCCGTTCGCGACGCATACGACGCCGCGCACTGACGCCACTCCCCCAACGAAACAACCGGCCACCTCTCGAGGCGGCCGGCTGTTCTCGTTCACGCCGATACGGCGGGATTGTCAGACGGTGAGCACCCCGCGTCACGGACCGCGCACTGAAGAACTCTTGAGCTCAACTACGAGTGTCCCCTCGGCCTGAACACCGACCGCAGTGTCCGTCAGTCTCCCGTCGCCACCCCGCCGCACCTATCAGGGACGAGAGGTTGCACTCAAGCCATCAGTGATCCTCTTCGTCTCGTCTGCGAACCAGGACATTTTGCGCGCCCCAGTGCGCCAGTCATTCAACCCGGTCATGACAGCGGCCGTCACATTCGCAAGTTCTTGATCGCGTCTACCAACGTCCACGCCGACCGTTCTCGCGATTGTTTCTGTGAGCACGGCCCACGCCCAATCCGCGACCGGACGTTCCTTCGCCTCCAGTAGCCAGGCAAAACGCCAGGAATTTGCCAGCATTTTACCCATGTGATCTGCATCAATTGACAACCCACCCCGAAAAGCTTGGCGAGCATTTTCCAGCGTCTCCATCAAGTGTTCCAGGCATCAATGCGTCGGGAAATGCGGTCTGCTTTGCGCTGGGCGCGCTGCTGGAGCCAAAACAGTACAAGTACGCCAGCGATCGAAAAAGCGCCACCCACCACACTAGGGGTGACCGCATTGACAAATTTGGCCAGGTCCTCTGGATTGCCCCAATTCATAAGAGGAGCATACCCGAGACGATCAGTCCTTCTCCCCGGAGACGTCGCGCATCGCGCGAGTTCGATTGATTCAAGGCGCCAGGGTGGGCTAGGGCGCTATGTTGCGTGGGACTTCGGATTCATCTGAGGCCAGCGCGAACGGCCACGAGGGCTCCTTCTGCAGCCGCATCAGCCAGGCCGAGCGCAACGCGTACAACCCATACACTGACGCCACGCCCTTTTACGAAACAGCCAACCACCCCTTCGAGGTTGCCGGTTACTCTCGCTCACGCCGAAACAGCGCTCTTATGCCACCTGCAGATTCGAGACGCGCTAAATAGTCCATGGCAAACCCTTGCGGACAGGAGGTCCGCTCACAGGGTGAACCTTGATACATCTTCCCGCGTGAAACGCCTTCGACTCCTCGCTATCGCGGAGAACGCCGAAACGCGTACTGAATCCTCGAGAGGCATCTGGACGGCCTGCTCCCTGATCCGCGGGTCGACCCAGTCCAGGAACGAGTTCACCCATTCAACTGCGGTTTCGTCGAACCGGTCCCACGGGGGGTCCATGCGATCTATACCTGCTGTCATGTCGACACCATCTACAAGCAGCTCAACCTGCAACCCTAAGCGATCGTGGACATACACTTCCCATCGCACGAGGCTTGGGCAGTGGGCGTCGACAAAGTTCGAGACGCTAGAGAAGTGCGTGATGTCACCTCTGGATCCAAGAAGGTCGTCCATCTTTTGCGCCGCGCGTTCATCAGGGTTGATCACGGTCACGCTCGGCGATCGAACGGAAGACGCCACCCACTGTCGAGCAACGAGATCACCCTCTGGAAAAGAGTATCCTGCAACTATGAGCTCGTCCGCGCTTTGCAGGGCCTGCGCCCCCGCGGCCCACTGCGCTCTCAGTGATCGATTGAAAAAATATGGACCTTTAGAATATGTGGGAGGGACGATCAGGGGAACAAGATCATCATATAGGTGCTGATAGCGGGGTGCTTGCTGCCGAAGAGGCTGGTGAACTGCATCCCAACGCCTACCTTCTGAAGTCATCACAATCGGGTCATTTGGCGGTCCTTCGAGTCCGCTGAATGACCAGTTTATAGAGCCATGCAGTTTATAGATCATAGGAATAAGACCTTTGGGTTCATCCGGCCCGAGAACCAATCCCGAAGAAGGTGCCGTCCGCGTCGACAGCGGGGCGCCGTATAAATCAGCCCAAGTACTTGTGCGCCGAAGCAGCGACAGGCCCCTTTCAAGTAGAGTGTCGTAGTTGAAGGTGAAAAGCGAGGCCTCCCTGTCTGACATCTCCCACACAAATCTGATCAACCACTCAGGAGGGGTGCTGGCAACCGCGCGCTCTTCCGCATCCATAATCTGTTTGTTTATCTGGTCAGATAGACGAAGGAACGTGGATCGATTTGCATAGTTATCAGCCGCACTAAGCCACGGCTGGTCGACGGACAAGAATGACATCCACTGCTCGAGGTCATTCCCGAACCGGGAGAGGGGACCAAGGTCAATGTCTCCTTCTGAGACCGCATCGACAAGTTCGCGCATCGTTGGCATCGTTGCGGAGATTGCACGCGAGAATCCAGACCCTAAGATCACAGACGTCGTCATTAGCGGACCACTTTCCTTCGCACGACTGGTCGTTAACGTGCATCAAGTCGTCGGCGCTCTTCCCCGACAACGCCTCAACTTAGCGGTTGTAAGCGCATCAGCGACAGCCCGGCGGCCCCGTGGTGTATGGGTATACCCCAGTGCTACATGGCCCCGCCTGGTCGAAACGCGTGGTTTTAGGGTGCTGTTTCATACTTCTGCGACAGGAGTGTGCGAGGGTCTAGGAGTGGTGCAACACAAAACGCAGATCGTCGCCTACGTCCGGGTGAGCTCGACCGATCAGAACCTCGACCGACAGCTCGAGACCATCGGCGACGTCGACCGCGTGTTCGAGGAGAAGATCTCCGGCGGCGCACGCACCGACCGCTTGGCCCTGGCCGACTGCATCGGATACGTCCGCGACGGCGACATCGTCCGGGTCGCATCCATGGACCGGCTCGCCCGCTCCCTCGGAGACCTGCGCGACATCGTCGACGAGATCACCGCCAAGGGCGCCTCGGTCGAGTTCGTCAAGGAACAGCAGACCTACAGTCGCGACACCGACGACGCCATCGGCCGGCTCATGCTCAACCTCCTCGGCGCCTTCGCCGAGTTCGAACGCACCCTCATCCGCGAACGCCAACGCGAGGGCATCCGCATCGCCAAGGCCGCCGGCAAGTACAAGGGCCGCAACCGCAAGCTCACCGACGCCCAGATCACCGAAGCACGCCGACTCATCAGCACCGGTGTCCCCAAGACCACTGTCGCTCGAGGGCTCGGCATCGATCGCACCACCCTCTACCGGATGCTCGCGACGCCCCTCTCCCCCACCGTCCCAGACGCACCCGTCGGCGACGTCGCTGGCGTATAGCGTTTAGCGCCCCTTCACCGGGCTTTTTTGCGGGACAGGCATACGGCAATACCCCTGGTCAGGCAGGAGGAGACAACGGAGCCCGCTCAGGGCGACAGTCGTCATGTAGCGGTGAACGACCGGCTTACGGAACATCGCTGCAGGTTGCCGGTGGACTATCCCGGGGGGGCAGCCACGGGAGGAGGGCCGTCGTCGCGATGAAGAACATCACTGCCGGGTCGACGGGCCTGCAGCTAGTGGGCGACTTCAGTGGTGATGAGATCGAGCAGCCGCTTCAGCGTCGCCCGTTCCGCTGAGGTCAACTGAGTCAGCAGCTGGTCCTGCGCCGCCGCGAAAGCGGGGTCAAGCCGCTTGAGGAGCTCCGTCCCCGCAAGCGTGTTCTCGAGCAGGTTGCGTCGCACGTCTGCGGGGTCAGGACGCCGTGTGACCAAGCCGAGCTGCTCGAGCCGCGCAGCGTAGCCCGATAGGTCTTTGCGGTCGATCCGGACGCGACGGCCGACTTCGGCTTGGCTGAGCGGACCAGCCGCCTCGAGCACGGCAAGGATCGGGTACGCCGCCTTCGGGACGCCGGCCTCGGTGGTGATCTCCGACACGACGCGAGTTGCTCGCGCCGCAGCCTCGACGAGCAGCCAGCTCGGAAGCGAACTCAGTCGCTCCGGAATCTCCCGCTCAGCCATGTTCTCCACGGTAGGCGAAACTCCCTCTCCCATGTATCGTTGGAACTCCAACGTTGGGATCCCAACAGTAAGAGAGGCTTCTCATGTCAAGCACACCGTCGGACATCATCTCCCGCATCTTTGCTGCCATCGACGACCACCGCTTCGACGATCTCGTCAGCATGTACGCGAGCGACGTGGAAGCCACAACGGTCATGGGTGTCACTGTCGGCGCCGACTTGGTGGTCGAGCAAGTCCGCGCCGTTCACGAACCGATCGCCGCCACGCAGCACCTCGTCTCGGGCGTCGTGGCCGACATCGCGGGAAACCAGGCGGAAGTTCGCGGCAATGTCACTGCGATCTTCTGCGACGAGGCGCACACGCCAGCGTTCGAAGGATCGAACGTCTGGCGCGGTCGCCTGATCCGTCACGGCGACATCTGGCTCGTCACGTCGTTCTCCATCAACCTGGTGTGGGCGCGCGGAACGTTCCCCCAGCTGCAGGCGTGACCACCGCGAACCTCCCCGACTGTCGTGCCTCACCACTCCGTCTTCAGGCATGGCGGACCCCCTCTCACTGATGGTCCGACCGACGTCCGTATTACTTCGAGCGGGTCGTTGGGAGGATCCCGCGGCCAGCGGTCGCACGGCGTGGTTCGTCACCAACTCGTCCGAGGTCCGGGTCCTGGTAGCCACAGCTCGGTAACGGATCGGTTTTCGAAAGAGCAAGCTCGCCTACTCAGATGCCGCACTGGATCGATGCCAAGCGGTTCCCCTCGAGCGCGACGCTCACAGCATCGTGGGAGCTCCACGTCGCGGAGGCAACGCCCGCCGACTGACGTCGTCACATCACCGTCAGGTCGTGTCCCGGCCCCTAGGCTCGCGGACATGAGCGTCGAGACACGTCCTCCCAGAACCGTCGTCACAGGCGTCGCCTCCGGCCTGGTGCTGATGGCGGTCTTCTCGCTCTGGTGGGCGAGCGACACCTACACCGGGTGGCCGACTGCGGCAGCGACCGTCGTCATGGTCGTCAGCGCCGCCGCGGCCGCGGTGTTCCTCGTGCAGGCGGTCCGGCTGTTCGTCGCGGGACGTCGTTTGTCGACGGTCCTCAGCGCCTCGGACCAGGCCCGGAAGCCGAATAGTGCGTTGTTCGGTGCTGTGTTCGGCGCCGAGGGAGTCCTCATCGGGACCGCCGTCGGCGTCCTCGGGGCGAACGGCCTCGACCGGTTCATCGTGCCGACGATCGCCGTGATCGTGGGCCTCCACTTCTACCCGATGGCGCGCGTGTTCCGGCGGTCCATCGACAATTGGATCGCGACGTGGACGACCCTCGTGGGCGTCGCCGGCGTTATCGCGATCATCGTCGACGCAGCGGGCTGGTCGCTTGCCTGGTCGTGGGTGGGGCTCGGTGCCGCGCTCGCGACGCTGTCGTACGGCATCTACATGACCAGCTTCGGACAGCAGCTCCTTGCGCGGGCTGCCGCCGGGTCGGAGGCGGTCGCCCCCACCGCGCACCCGACCACCCAGGGGTGACCCGACCGCGAACCGTCACAGAGGCACCCGGCGACCCGGCCACCCGCTCATCCGGTGGTTGCGTCCACGGCCTCCACTGCGGACCGCACGTCGTCGTCATCGGCCGACCAGTTGCTGACCGAGACCCGCAGAACGTCCAGCCCGCGCCACCGCGAGCCGGACATTCATACCGCCCCCCTCGGCGATGAGCCGCGCTGTGACGGCGCGGGTGCGCTCGTCGAAGCCGAACATCTGGCACATCTGGTTGAACACGACGTCGCTGACGCCAGGGAGAGCGCCCCGAGCCCGTCCGACAGCACCCGGGCGCCGAATCACTCGACAGTCCGCTGCGAACGTCGAGCGGCAGCACCCGCTGAACGATCCCCTTTCGGTGAGCAAGGCGCAAGGTCTAGCGCTTGTCGGCGACGGCCCATTGGACGGGGTGCTGCTCGCGGGACGGATTCGGAACTCGGGATTGCCTTACCGCGAACCTGAGGAGTGTTTCGAGACGAGGTCGGTGTCAGGGGTGGCGAGGTCACCGTCGGGGGTGATGAGAAGCTGACCGGTGAGGATCAGGTTCGCGGTATCCGCGGTGTCCTCGCCCCGGGTGGTGGCGTGTGCCCCGATCAAGAGATAGGCGTCGGCGGGTGCGAGCGCGAGCTGGGCGAGCACGACGCCGGCCGCTTGATGGATGGCTCGTTGGTGGAACCGGTGCCGGGAGCGGTCGTTGTGGCGGGTGATGACGCGTTGTAGCAGCCATCGGCTGATGGTGCCGGCGAGGACCCTGGCGGCTTCCGCCTGCACCGGGTGCACTTGCAGCGAGCTTTGTGCGTACACGTCGACGGCGCCAAGGAGGAACGGTCCGAACCGGAGGGGCACGGCGAACAACGCTCCGACCCCCGCGTCATTCGCGGCCGGGAGAAACAGGGGCCACCTGTCCGTCGGGTGGTCACGGACGTCCGGCTCGAGAACTGGACGGTTGTTGTGGAGCGCGTCCCAGCAGGGGCCTTCGCCGAGGCTGAACTGAAGCTGGTCGATGTGGCCAGCGCGGCTGTCGGTGGCCGAGATGGTTTCGTTGCCGGCGAGGTCACCGTACGACGCGACGGAGGCGCCATCACCCGGAACCAGGGTGAGGAACCGGGTTGCAAGCTCCGCCCCGGGCAGGGAGGCAGCTGCGGGGACAAGGGTAGATCGTGGTGCATTCATGACGTGCTCTCTGACGCCAACTCACCGGGGGCCGGACGGGAACGTCCAGCAACACCCCACGAAACGCGAGCGATGCCCTGACGCTACGTCGCGCACGCTCGCCCACGCGCCGTTCATCCCCGATCCGCCTACGCGTTACGGCTGGTAGGTTCGCGAACTGTCCCGCTGTACAGTCCGACCATGACCAGGTCAGAGGCACATCGAGGCGAGGACCGCTTCGAGCGCCTCTCCGCGGGCCTGAGCAATGTTCTGAACCCCGACCTTGAGGTCCTCGACGCCATGGACCGCGTGATCGCGGCGTGCGTGGAGCTCACCTCAGCAACGGAAGCGGGGATCGTCCTGGCCGATGCGTCCGGGACCTTGCACGTCATCGCTTCGACGAGCGAACGCACGAGCGACGCGGAAGAGGCGCAGCTCGGCACGAACGAGGGCTCCTGCCTGGACTGCTTCCGGACAGGGAAGACGATCGACGTGCCCGACGTCACCACCCACGAGACCGTGTGGCCGACGTTCGCTGAGACGATGCACGAGAGAGGGCTTCGCGGGACCTTCGCCGAGCCGATCCGCCTGCGTGATGGGACCATCGGTTCGCTGTGTCTGTTCGCCGAACACACCGACGGGCACGACGACCGCGACGTGGTTCTGATCCAGCTGCTCGCCGACGCGGCGTCCGCCGCGCTCGTGCGGCAACGCGATGCCGGCCGGTTGCGCACCTTCGAGGAACAGATCGACGACGCAATCCAGGCTCGAGTGCTCGTCGAGCAAGCGAAGGGGGCCTTGGCGTACCGACGCGGCATCCGGATCGACGAAGCCTTCCAAGTTCTACGTCGAGCAGCGCACACAGCCGGCGGCGGCATGCGTTCGAGAGCCGAGGACGTCGTCCACCACGGCGCCGACCTCAGGGAAACAGCCTGAGGGGCGCCTACTGCCGGCCAGTGTCTCCCGGGCCGTCGAGGTCGGTCTGGACGGGTTCAACGACCTGATGAATTCGTCGAAGAAGTCATCGAGCCAGTACGGCTCCTGGGCGATCCGGTCCTGCGGATCGCGCGGCTCGGCAGCGATCATGCGGGAATCTACGATGCGCCACAAGCAAGCTCAACCCGTCCCACGTCACGCGGATATCGGGCCAGGGGCGCAGCGAAGCGAGCCCGGACCGCTCAGCGCGGAACGTTCAAACGGTGTCTGTCGGGCGATCGCGCCCCGACCCGAGCGTCAGGGGGAACGGCTCCAGGGTCGGAGCGTCGATGCTCAGTGCGGGCCTGCGTGCTCAGGAAGCACGACCGGGTGTGGCTCGCTCACAACGAACCTACCGGTCCTCTTTTTGGCGGACAAGCCTGAGGCGGCCCCATTCGGGCAGGACGCGAAGATGCAGCCCGCGTTCAGCGGCCGGGAGCACACCTTCCTACCGTTGGACGGCCTGCGGGGTGTCGTCCCGGAGGAAGTCACTGTCGGATTGGGTGGGCACGGTGCCTTCGCGTCGCCACTGCTTTCGTGCCCGTGCCAGCGTCGGGATGCGCGCTGGCTCCACGCTCTGCTCGGTCTTGTAGCTGCTCATGATTGCTTGCCTCCTGATGCCTCTGCTTGCTCCGTTCCGCGCCCGACGGTAGCGATCTGCGAGCACCGCGGTGCGCGGGGCTGCGTCTCCTGGATCTTCCCCGCGCGGGCAGCCGACTTGCTCCGGCCATGAGCGCGTCGGAAGAATCTTGGGATGCGGTGGAACACGGGATACGACCCGGATGATGACGGCGAGCTTCAAGTGGCCGGGGTAGAGGCAGCAACGGCGCGCGATGCTGTCTCGCGACTCCGTGAGGTTGTTGGTACTGAAACCGAGGTGCTGTATGTCCTCCAGGATCCGGTCCCTGCCCAGGACGATACCGAGACATATGAGGCGTTTCTGCAGGACCCGAACGCAGCCAGCTGACCCGCTCTCCTGAACGCGGGGGCGCGTGGACGAGGGCGTGTCAGAAACTGCCGTCGAGTCGTTCGTCGCGGTGGATCACGTCGTCGGCGAGTTCTCGGAGTCCTCGTCCGGCGCTGCGTGCGCCACTGCGGAGCAGCTGGAATGCTTCGTCGATCGCGATGTTCTGTCGGTGTGCGAGGGCACCCTTGGCTTGTTCCACCGTGACTCGAGCGGCGATGGCGTCCTCGACCTGATCGTCCAATGTCCGCAGCCGTCCGTGGTCACGTTGCCGGACGAGGGCAGCGGACGCTGCGTCAGCGAGCAGCTGAATGAAGACGACGTCACGGTCGTCGTGGCCCTGGTCGTGGGTGGCGAAGACGCACAACGACCCGATCGTTGCTCGTCGCAGCCGGATGGGTTCGGCGAAGGTGCCGACGAGGTTGCGGGCGTGCATCGTCTCGACGAACTGGGGCCAGTCGGAGGCGTGTGTGGAGACGTCCGGAACGTCGATGGTCTCACCGGTCCGGTAGCAGTCCAGGCACGATCCTTCGTTGGTTCCGAGTTGCGCCTCTTCGGCGTCGCTGCTGCGTTCACTGGTCGAGGCGATGACGTGCAGCGACCCGGTGCGGTCGGCGAGGACGATGCCGGCTTCAGTGGCGGAGGTGCAGCGCACGCAGAGCTCGATCACACGGTCCATCGCGTCGAGGACGTCGAGCGTGGGGTCGAGCACCTCCTCGAGGGCTGCCGCGAGCCCGTCGAACCGGTCGGGATGTTTGGCCGCGTTCGCGTGGCGGGTGAACCGGTTGGTGCGGCGGGTGAGTTCGGCGACGAACGCGTCGTCTTCCGGCTCCAGCTCGTCGTCTGGGGCGGATTCGGTCATGACGGTCGTCACGGGACCGAGGAGGAGACCGACGGTGGTGGCGACACCGTGTGCGTCAGCGGTGGGGACGTTGATGAGGTCGGTGGTGCTGTTCTGCGCGAGGACGACGGAGTAGGCAAGGACCGCGTCCGCGATCGCGTCGCCGGTCATGATTCGCGAGTTGCCGTAGACCAGGTACTTCATCCCACCAACCAACCGGTATCGGCTTCACCACGGTCGGGAGCTATCCGGCATGCGAGACCTCGGATGAGTCGTCCTGGCAGATGACCTGCTGGGTCGGCACCGTCGATGTGAAACAGAAGTGGGCCGCTCCGATCGGATCGGAGCGGCCCACTATTGCCCGGTTGCCAACCGAGGGATCCCGAGCAGCCGCCCGGTGGCGCATGTACCCGGCCAGGGAACCGGGTGCACGTGATGCTCGGGGGTTAGTTCGAACGGCCGTTGACGTCGCGTCGGTCGTCGTCGTTCCAGTCGGGCTTGCGCACGCCGGACTTCGCGATGCCGCGGCTGACGACGTAGGCGGCTGTCACGATCGCGACGTACAGCCAGGCCTGGTCGGCGCCGAAGCCGGTGTGGCCTTCATCGGCGTTGTCGACCACTGCCGACGCGACGAGGATCGCGATGGACACGACCAACCAGGCGTAGAACTCGGTGGTCTTGAGTGCGGACTTGGTCTCGTTCCAGGTGGCACGGACGACCGAGTCGTGTCGTGCGGGATTTCCTGCCGTGTTCGACATGGTCACTCCTTCTGATCTCCGCCACCGCATATCGGTAGCGCCATGACCCAGACTGTTCTCTCGCCTGGCTGACTACTTCCCCAGTTTGAGTTCCCAGGAACGAGGTGGACCATGGTGTTTGTCCATAGAACGACGGGACGGACGGGGCGACGATGAGCGACGAAGACCACCCACAGTGCGGATCCAATCTGTTCGACCGGCAGCCGCGAACCGCCGAGGGCGCCGCCGCGATCGCGAGTCTGCAGGCCCTGAGCGACAGCGTCCACGAGGCCGACGAGCAGGCGCTCCGCACCCTGGGGATGCTGCCCATCGACGCGCTCGCGCTGCGACATCTCGTGCTCGCGGAGCGCGAGGGACGGATGGTCAACCCGACGCAGCTCGCCCGGGCGTTGCGGCTCTCCACCGCGGGGATCACGAAGCTCATCGACCGCCTGGTGCGTGACGGTCGGGCCGAGCGGCGGCCGAACGCCGCCGACCGGCGCGGCATCATCGTCACGGCGGCCGGGTCCGCCGAGCAGGACCTCGCGCGTGCGTACGGGCACATCGAGGCTCCGCTGATCGAAACCATCGACGCGCTGAGCGTCGACGAGGCAACGGCGGTCCGGCGGTTCGCGGCCCGGCTCGCTGACGCCCTTCGCCGTGAATGTGCTGCCCCCGCAATCTCGCCGGTCCGCTGATACTTGCGGTGCGCAAGGCACCAGTGAGCGCTTGTGAGCTGCCCGCTCTCGTTGGGGTGAGAGCGGGCAGCCGCGTGCGTCCGAGGATCAGGGACTCAGGACGCTTCCGCTTGGGCGGTAACCAGCCGCCCCACCTCATTGTGAACCATCGTCGACAGGTGTCGTATTCCGTGCCGGAGGCTCTCCCGCCATCGGCGACCTGGCAATGTGAGTGCGATGTGAGCGTGCGGTGGGCTGATCCGGTCTGCGCAGGCACTCACTCTGCTGACTGCCCGTCCAGCCCGACCCTGAGTACGGTGCGGGAACCCGTGGCGGATCAGGCTGCGGGACGGGCGTTGCCGGTCCGTGTTCGGGTCACGTGATCGGCAACGCTCGCCTCGCGTCAGAGCCTTGCGTGCTGGTCAGGCCTGCTGCGCGGCGATCCAGGAGTACCAGGCACTGAGTTGTGCTTGCGCGTTGCCGAGGGTGCTGTGTGAACCGTGGACCTGGTTGTCGGTCGTGTGGAGCTCGTACTGGTCGTGGTGCTGGATGCTGCCGACGGTGACGCCGTCGGCGTGCGCTGTCCAGTCGGTGCCGGGCCCTTCATGCCACACGATGCGTTGCGGTCGGACCATGCGTGCGGCTTCCTGTAGGCGTCTTCGCAGAAGACCCGCGAGCTGACAACGTCTCTCAAAGTACGCGCCCACGATGTGCGAACAAGCTGTCCTCTCGACCTGGCTGAGCCCACCGCTCCCGGCAACGCCGGAAGCACCTCGTCGAATCCAACCACGAGAGCCGTATCCCGAACCCGTTATCCATTTTCGGAACCCATGTGCGCGGTGACTGAGTTCTGGTGATGATCGAGTCGTGTCTGAACTGATGCGCCGCACCCAACGGATGACCCGCACCGGGGACCCAATCGTTGCCGCAAACGCAATCGCTCGCACGCACTCCACACAGAGTGTGGACGTTGACCCGGACGGTGCGGCGTTCCTGTTCGAGGAGCGGGTGCGCGGCACCCGGCTGCTGTCACTGGAGACCACGTCATGCACGGGGGCGGTCAGCGGCACGATCGAGCCGGACAGCGTGATGGTGCTGGCCTGGTTGAAGTCCGGGCGAGGCACCATCGACGGGAAGCAGGTTCCGATCGGCCGCCCCGTGCTGTACCGGAACGCACCACAACCCGTCCGGTTCGAGTCGTTCCAGAAGGACGTCATCCGCATCGACCGCGCCACGGTGGAACAAGTCGCCGCGCAACGTGGCGAGTGGACGCCGGGACCGCTCGAGTTCCATCCCCACCACGTACCGGAGGGCCCGACACTGGCCGCCTGGTGGCTGATGGTCCGCACCGTCGCCGCGGACGTACTCGCCGGGCCGGACGAAGTTTCCGAGGAGCGCGAACGACAACTGGCTCGGTTCGCCGCCGGCGGCCTCCTCACAGCAATTCCGCACTGGCCCGTCGGTCAGCACGCCCCGCCCGCCACCGCGGGCACACGATTCGCACGAGCGGAGGCGTTCCTCCTCGAGCACGCCAGGGAACCAATCACCGTCGCGGACATTGCAGAGGCGGCCGGGCTGAGCGTCCGTGGCGTGCAGGCCGCGTTCAACCGCCACCACGGCATCACACCGCTGGCCTACCTGCGACACATCCGACTGCTCCTCGCGCGGGAGCAGCTCGAGTCCGACAACGACCTCAGCGTCGCGGAGGTCGCCCGGTGGGCTGGATTCGCCCACCTCGGACGGTTCGCCGGAGCATACCGGGACGAGTTCGGCGAGCTGCCCCGGCAAACCCGGCAGGCCTCCCGCAGCTGGTGAGGACCGCCCCACCGAGCGGGGTCGCGACGGACGATTTTCGTTTCGCATGCTGGCGAGGCCGGCGCAGCGATCGAGCTCGTCAAGGGACAGCAGACGTTCAGCCGCGACACCGAGAGAGCCATCGGCCGGCTCATGCTCAACCTCCCCGGCGTGTTCGCCGAGTTTGAACACCCCTCGTCTAAGAACGTCAGCGAATGGCTCGGGCCTGCAGGTGTGCTCTTCGCCAGGAGCCCTGCCATATGTTGAGGGCTCGCTTGCAGTCAACGGGTAGCGGAAGGAAGGGTTGTGCATCCTTCGCCTAGTGAGCCAGCGGTCGAGGTACCGACGTGGCGAGCAATCACGAACGTCTCATCGTTTTGGCCGAGCGCGCGCTCGCTCTTACGACCAACGTGATCGCGGACAGCATCGTCTACGAGTGGGGCGACTACTACGGCGATTGGCAGCAGGTACTCACCGTGCACTATGACGTAGCGACACCCACGGGGGTCGAGCACCGCCACCACTATCTGACGTGACGCGCGCGGTTCCCGTCAGCGCGAGGTTGCGCTGGTTTGGTCAGGAAGCGTCGATGGTCGTTGGGTGTGTGGGCGGGGCGCCGGGGACGTCGTCGGACGAGACGGGTCCGTTGGTATCGGCTGGTTCCGGGGTCAGGATCAGGCCGGATCCGCTCGCTGCGCTGGCGTAGAGCGCGTCGAGCCAGGACCGGTTCACGCTCGGTGATTTCCCGCCGGCGAACTTGAAGTGGAGCCCACAGTACGGGTGAATCCAGATACTGCTCCGGCCGCCGCCAACGGCGGGCTCGTCCTTCCACGAGAACACGAAGCTCTGACCACGCCGAATGAGGTTCACGATCACGATCTGCAGGTGCGTGAGCGCACGGTCGTCGAGGCGGAGTTCAAGGGCTTGAGAGTCGTAGATCAGCTGTCCCATGAGGGGATGCCTTCCAGTGGGTGCCCTTAGGGGCGTGTGATGCCGAAGGCGCGCAGCGCTCCCAGCCGGTCTGGTGACGCTCAACGGGGAAGCTGCAGGCACCACCACGTGGCACTCATGACCGAGCTGAGACTGCTCCTCTCACACCACATTCTCCCTCACCGCCCCCGCCCCGAGGCGACCTACCGAAAGTCGTCAGCTTGTACAGCAACGGGCGGTGAACATCTACCCCTGATCCCGGGGCCATCCGTGCTCGTACCGTTTCTGTCTAGAAGCGGCGCTTCCGGTACCACATTGGGCCGGCGTTCCGATCCGATGATCAACGGAAGGCCGCAATGAGCGCGTACCACGCAGACCCAAACGTCGTCCCCACCCGGGTGCAGCCCCTCGGAACGCGCGACGCCCGACACTGGGCGGCGCATCGGCAGTCGACGGTGCCTGTGCTCTACTCGGACTTCTTCCGTGACGCTCCGTCCGACGTGGTCGCACGATGACCCTCGACTGGCGGACGGAACCGCTCACGGGTCAAGAGTGGGTCCGCGAGTTGGCGACCACCAACCCGATGGACATTCTCGTGCAGCCGGTCGCTGCGGGCTGCTGGCGTGTGATTGATGGTGCCGCTGTGGTTGATGACCCGGCGATGTTGGTGGGGTTCATCGAGCGCGCCGGCGACGGGTTTGCCTGCACACTCATGGCATCGATGCACGAGTGCCGACATGCGTCATCGCTGGATGATGCCCGTGCGTTCTTCGAGGATCAGTGCGGATACCCCGATGAGGTGCCGTGCTGACCGCCGTGTACGGCCCAGATCATGCTCGCACCGTGAGCATGCGAGTCGACGCGACCCGGCGACGGACCGAGCATTCTGGGACGGATGCCGTATTTGCCGCGCAGGTCCTCGCTCGAGCGGGCAGTGGCCGCGACATCGTCTTCGGTGACGCACGCGAGTCGTTCCGCTTCCGGTACCGCACCCGTCGCGACGGGCAGGTGAGCATGGTGACGCTCGGGACCACGAGCAGCTTCTCCGGCGTGTTCGCGCCATCGGGCCGGGTGATGGTGGCGTGGTCACAGATGGGCGGGGTGCGCATCACGACAAGTTCCGCGCCGCGGGTGACACGGCCAGGCGTGCCGGTGCTGCTGCCAACAGTTGGCCCGTTCACGGTGACCGCACCGGCCGGGACGCTGCAGCTACTCAGCATCGACCGAACCCTGTTCGAGCAGCAACAGCGGCGCCGCGGAACCCGACTCCCTGAGTTCGGGCGCGAAGCCTCTCCAGAGACACTGGTCGACCTCCGTGACAGCATCAAAGCGGCCGCCATCGTCGCCTCTGACGACCATGCAAACACTCGTCGTCGACGCGACACCGAAGTCCAGCTCGTCGACGCGGTCCTGCACACGTTCAGCGAACCCGAACTGCGGCTCGTCCGGCCGTCCACAGTAGAACTCGCCGTCGCGTTCTTGGAGACCCAGTACGCCCGCACGATCACGCTCACCGACATCTGCGACGCCGCCGGCGTGAGCCCGAGGACACTACAAACCTGGTTCATGCAGTGCCACGGCATCTCACCAATGGCGTTCCTGCAGCTGCTCCGCCTCGACCGCGCCCAGGCCGCGCTACAAGCCGGCAACCGGGGTGAGACAAGCGTCGCCACGATCGCGTACGACTGCGGGTTCCGCCACATGGGCCGGTTCGCCGGGGCATACCTCCGCCGGTTCAACGAGTACCCCACGCAAACGCTCCGCACCCGAGTCGCCACTTCCACCCTGCGCGCCGGCGCTGATCGAGCCCTTGATGCTGAGCTCGCTTCCGTCGCCACGCAAGCCGTGGCAGGCGCACTGCGGCGCTAAGCCCACGCCCACGTGAACCAGAAATAAAGAGTGGCCACTCGGGGCCCGGCAGCCGTGCCGCATGAGCGGCAAGGGCGCGAGGAGCGTGGCGCCTCGCACTGGGCGCCGGTGGTCAGAGTTTCGCGAGGGCACCAACTGAGGACCCCGCCGCATCCCAGTCGATCGTGGCGTCAGCAGCAGCGGCGTGGAACTTCACCCGGCCACGCACCGCGGCTTCGGTCGCCGTGAAAAGGGGGTTGTCGAACCCGGCAATGAGCTCGGCGACCGCGTCCTGCAGCCCCTGGTATGCCTCGATCTCGTGTGCATCGATGCCAGCGGAGAGCTTGCTCGCAGACGCAGACGCCACCTTCCGCGCATCAGCCACCGCCTCGCCGGCGTGGTCAATCGCCCACGTGTGGAGCGCAGCGAGGAGCATGGCCGCCTGGTCGTGCGCGGAGCCGGAAAGGCTGGCAACTCGCGTGTATCGGTTTGCCGCCATCTCCACGAGACCTTCGGACTCGAGCCGGGCAATTGCTTCCCGCACCGGCGTCCGGGAAACCCCGAGCCAGCTCGTGAGCTCCTCATCGTTCAGACGCTCCCCCGCCTCGAGCGTGCCGTTCTCGATCGCTTCGAGCATCTGCTCGTAGACAACGTCGCGGAGAAGACGGCGGGGACCCTGGCTGGTCGGAGACTTCGGAACAGGCATGCAGGGATCATATCCCGGATATCAGTGGAGGTGGGCCGCCACACCGCTTCGAACTTGGCACTGTACGCGCTTGCCGTGTCAATTCCGATAGTAGTGATTCTCGGAGCGTCTTGGCGGGGTTGGAAGCGACCGGGAGACATCGCACACACGGAGCACCGGGCTCGCCCGAGATCCGTCCGCCGCCGGGCTGCACCCGTCTGCTCACGCGCGGTGTAGCGAAACTCCCCTCCCCTGCCCGGCACGCGACGCTGATTGCGGCACTGCGATCTGCAACACGAGCAGCGAGCGCTCGCCCGTCACGGGGACGCCGGACAAGAGACGTCCCAGGAACGGTCGTTTATGCGAGGCCCTGTCCTGCTCGATGCACGCACGAGAAGGCATGCAACGGACCAGCTGCGAGAGCCCTGAAAGCTCGAGCAGCGGTCGAGAGCGTCAAGCCCGAAGGCGCTCTTCCAGGGCGGTTACTTGCCCACGCGACGACGCAACTTGATTAGTCGAGGTCGGCTTGGGCGGCTGCTCCCCAAAATCCGGTACCGGGTTCCCAACGTCCGGTGCTGATACGGCCGTCAAGGACCGGGCCGATCAGCCGGTTTGTCAGCGACTCAGCCTCCCGCCACGTCAGCGTCAGCCCTCGGGCTTTCCGTGCGACCGTGGCGTACCCAGCCTGGATCATGGGCGATGCGTCCACTACGGTGAACGGCTCTAGATGCCGATCGTTGATTTGAGTGGTCAACGCGGCGCGCAAGGCGACCGCGTCGACTGGAAGATGCTGGGCAATCAGTGCAAGGTCGACGAGGTCTTTCGCCCGTGATGAGCGCCCATCGCCGTTCCCGTCGCCGTGTCGGCGCTCCATCATCGCCGCGACCTTGTCCGCGATCTGCTCTTCGACCGCGATCATCACGTACTCAGCCGCGGGCACGTCGCGCCCCAGCGGCACCCGGAACTTCGGTGCGGCCCGGATGGTGCGGGCACCAGCGCGGTCGTGGACGGCGAGGTCGATCTTTACCTGCTGATTGATGCCGACCGCAGTGAAGGTCAGCGCCACCATCGCGATGCCCGGCTGGTCGTCGCTGCCGTGGCTCCGTCGTCGCTTGGTGAGGACGAACCGGAGGCGATCGCCGTTGTCGACACGCACGAGATCGGCAAGAGTGTCCACGGCGGCGTCGACGCCGTACCTCGCCACCTCAAGGTCGATGTCCACCGTCGCGCGGGCACTTGGGATGAAGGCAAGCATGCGGGTGCCGCCCTTGAGGCGGAACGGGGTGGTGTCTGGGTCAGCGTTGACGCGACTGAGAAACCGATCGAAGAGTTGCAACTGCACAAGATCACGGGCGGGCACACCCGACTTCCCGGCGTCATTGCGAACCGCAGCGCGAACGGCCGTCCAAAACGCGGCCGGGGTTGCGTAGCCGTCGGGACGAGTCACTCGTGGTCCTGTTCGTCAGGCTCGGGCTCTTCGATGTGATCACCCTGCTGTGATGGACGCATCATCCGGCGCGCCGCGTCGTCGATGATCTGCTGCACCACCGGAGGCATGTCCGACGCCGGTATCCGCACCGTGGGCAGCAGGTTCGCCGGAACAATGACTCTCGGCAGCACCGGCTTCGACAGCACGGGCGGCATCTTCGGCACGACGACCCTCGGCGCTGTCGGTATGACGGTCTTCGGCACGATCGGCGTCTTCGGCACGACGACCTTCGGCACGATCGGCGTCTTCGGCACGACGACCTTCGGCACGACGACCTTCGGCAGATTCACCGCCGGGCCCTTCGCGAGCTCCGAAATGCGCTTGTGTACCTCCGGGGTGATCGACGGCATCTTGAGGCTCGCGAGAGCAGCCCTCGTCGACTCCCCCAGCACAGCCTTCGGCAGTAGCCCCGTCGGCAGCTGCACCCGCGGAGTCACGATGGAGCCCCATCGCACACCGCCACCTTTCATCGGCATGATCGCGTCCTTGACCTGCGCGTTGAGGTCCGCCATGAGCGGTCCGCGGAGCGCCGCCATCATCGTCTTGAGCTCGTTGCCCGCCACCGACCCCAGCAGCGACTGCAGCACGGCCTCGGTTCGCTCATTCGCGAGTGAGGCGACGAGGTCGGGCAGGTTCGTGTGCACCAGAAGGTTCCGGACACGCTCCTCATCGACATGCGTCATAGCGCGGAGCTGCTCATAGAGTTCCACGCCGGTCCGCTGCCCAAGACGCTTCGCGTGTGGACGGAGCAGCTCAACCAGCCGGTCGGTGTCAAGGTCGTCGTCCGCGCGCTCTGCATCGCGCAGAGCGTCCGCGACGATCGATAGATCGGCGCCCGGCTCGGCGAGCAGATCCGCGATCGTTCGTTCCCGGGTCGTCACCGGGAGCCCATCAACAGCCGTGACGTCTTCCCCGGGCAGCTGACGGATGCTGTATCGAATGTCGTCCTGCTTCGACTGCCGACGCGTCCGCGTGTAAAGCAGCACCGTCGATGGGTAGAGGTCACCGATTTGGTGCACCCAGGCCGCAGCAGATCCCCCCACGACAACATCAGGGCCGTCGAGCCGCTCCCATGCCGGCATCGAAGGATTACTCGCAAGCCACGCAGCACGCACGTCATCGATCTGGCTCGCCGGAGCGCCGGCATGCCGGTACACACCGGTCCGAACACGCTGGAGAGACCCGGCCATCTCCCGACGGTACAGAGTGCTCCGCGCGACCCCGCTGGCCTGCGCCTGAGCAGCGGTGATCATGCCCCACTGGCTACTCGCCAGAGCGGCGATCGCAGCATCGGTATTTTGAGACATGCTTCCAGTGTACGCGAAAACGCAACAAAAGCAGTAGGCAACTTGTTGGTCCGTCGAGTGCGCTGAATCTGCGGCGCGGTCCGGTGATCATCGCGGACGAGGTGAGTGGCGTTGAACCAGCTCGGGCTTGATGGGTGTCCACCGCGGATGCTGCTGGGGTGCCGCTGCGCGTGATCGAAGCCGTGTGTGCGGACGTCGACCACGGACGCCGCGTGGAACAGCGTGCCAACGACCTGCCGAGGTTCACGTTGCCGACGTGGGACGAGGTACAGCGCACCGCCGACGAGTACGAGCCTCCGCACGGACGATCGGCTCGTCATCGACAGCACCCGCCCCCTCGAAGAGACGGTCCGCCAGGCCCTTAACTACCTCGAACTCGGCGCTCGGTGGGGGATCGGCTACTGAACGTATCGACTTCCTGTGCGCGGACACTTCCCCAACACGGTCGAACACAGGTACGATCGACATGGCCAAGCAGACCGCCACGGGATGCTGAAACCAGTCGCCCTCACGGGCACGTCCGCCACGGACATCGGTGAACGCCGTGCGTTTGCCATCCGGGTTTAGGAGCGCCATGACGCCCCCGGAGTTGTACGCCGAGTACGGACCCTGCCGTGCAGGAGCCAGACCCCCTCGGTACCGCTGTGAGCTTACGAGCTGAGAGCGGAAGGCCAGGACCTCCGTCGCGGGCCGAGCAAGGAACCTGCGTTCCATGCTCGACCTCCGACATCACCAGAGCGTCCTCGCCGGCACTACCCAGTTGAGTTCGTAACGCTGACCTGATCGGCGCCGACACGCAGGGGTCAGCGTCCGGTTGTGGAGGCGAGCATGAACTTCTGGTCGATGCTCACGGCAATCGCGCCCTACATACCCGCGGCGATCGCGTCGATCGCCTTCCTGCTGTCGCGACAGACGGTGATGATCGCGATCTTCGGAATTATGGCGGTGCTCTTCGCGTCCGATCGCGCCGCACGGTCAGAGGCCGCGCAGCACATCGTGGACCGACTCTCGACAAGCAGGCGGAACGGCAAGGGCGGCTGACCGTGTCGGGGGGTCTCTCTACCCTGGACACACGAGAGATGGGGCTACGGAATGCCTGATGCTTACGAGTACCCGGTCGCACTGTCGCGGCTGGGCGCCGGCGACTCCCGCGACGCGCAGAACGCCAGAGCTTTGTCCTGGATCGCAGCGCAAGGTCAAGCGCCTCTGGTCATCGTTACACCGC